>JAGBYC010000075.1 GCA_017628935.1 Clostridia bacterium
CGGGTTTGACGCTTTTGCTGAAGAACTTTGTGCTTTTAAAGAAGTTCGCTCACTTTACTTAGTTAGTGGCGCGTACGACTTAGCCGTATTTATTTCTGCAAAAACCCTTAACGAAGTTGCGCGCTTTGTTTCAGAAAAACTTTCAGTTGTTGACGGTGTTATTAGTTGTTCAACACATTTTATACTTAAAAAGTATAAGGTGCAAGGTCAAAACACTACTACGCCAGTGGAACGTGAACGCGAAATTTTATTATGAGAAATTTTGTATCAAAAAAAGCATCTACGCTAAAACCAAGTGGAATTCGTAAATTTTTCGACCTTTGCGCAGGCTCGAAAGATATAATTTCATTAGGTGTTGGCGAACCCGATTTTTTAACGCCTTGGCAAGTTAGCGAGGCTGGTATTCGTACCATAAAAACGGGCAAAACTCAATACACTTCAAACAAGGGTACGGAGGAACTTCGCGCTGAAATTTCGGCATATTTAAGTAGCCGTTTCAACGTTAACTATTCTAAAAATGAAGTGATAGTTACGGTAGGTGCAAGCGAGGCTATCGACATTGCTTTACGTGCTATTTTAGACGATGGCGACGAAGTTTTAATTCCTGAACCAAGTTACGTTTCATACGAACCGTGCGTTACCTTATCTGGTGGCGTTGCCGTTCCGTTATCTTGCGTTGAAAAAGACGATTTTAAACTCACAGCCGAAGCGTTAGAAAGGGCAATAACCCCTAAAACAAAGGCGCTTATTCTTCCTTTCCCAAACAACCCAACGGGCGCTATTATGGAAAAGGAATATATTGAAAAAATTGTTCCTATCATATTAAAGCACGATATTTTAGTTATTTCAGACGAAATTTACGCCGAACTTACTTACGGTCAAAAACACTTCTCAATTGCGTCTATTCCTGAAATGAAAAACAACGTAGTTTTAATTAGTGGTTTTTCAAAAGCGTTTGCTATGACGGGTTGGCGTGTTGGTTACGTTTGCGCTACTGACCCCGTTTTAAGCGCTATGCTTAAAATTCATCAGTACGTTATAATGTGCGCGCCTACTTTTTCGCAATACGCTGCAACCGAAGGCTTACGTATTTGCAAAAATGAAGATTTTTCAATAGTAAACGAAATGCGTGACGAATACGACCGTCGCCGTAAGTTTATGATTAAAGCGTTTAACGATATGGGCTTACATTGTTTTGAGCCAAAGGGCGCGTTTTACGTTTTCCCTTGCGTTGAAAGTACTGGTATGACCGGCCAAGAGTTTGCAACTAAACTTTTAAATGAAAAGAAGGTAGCCGTAGTTCCAGGTGACGCTTTTGGTGAAAGTGGCAAATACTTTATTCGTTGTTCATACGCTTATAGTATGAAAAGTTTAATTAAAGCAACCGAACTTATAAAAACGTTCGTTGAAGAAAACAAAAAGCCGTAATCAATATAATAAGGTGTGATTTATCACACCTTTTTTGCTTGTACGCGCGCGTATACACGCGTGAGCGCGAAAAATTTAGCCAAAATCGTGCTTTAAATGGACAAAACTTAAAAAAATCGTTGACAAAAATGTGATAAGATAGTAAAATTACCTTAAGGTAAAACTTAAATAGAGTAATAGGTAGTTATGATAAAAGTTAAAAACGTACAATTTAATATTCTTGCTTTTATTATAAAAACGGCGCTTTTAGTAGTATCAGTAGCCGTATCTATAATATTGCTCACTTTATCTGAACAAAACGGAGTTGTATTAAACGGCATTGAACAAAACGGCTTAATGTTAAGAAACGTTTTCGCTCGACCAGAAGCAACTACTCAAGCAAACGTGTTTGGCATTAACGAAAAGGCTTTAGAACGCGTTTTTTCAACCCTTGTTCCATCATTTTTATTAACAAAAACTATTATATTTAACGTTTGTAAATTTATTGCCTTTGCTATCGTAGGGGCAATAGTTATTGCGCGTCTTGTAATTTTACTTGCGCGTAAAAACGTAAACGCTACTGGCGTTGCAACGCGCGTAACTGAAAGCGCAGTTTGTGTAAACACTAAAAACTCAGTTGATTTTGATAGTTATTTAAATCTTAACGTAAAACTTACAATTTAATATACGGTACGCTAACAGCGTGCCACGTTTTGCTTGCCGAAAATATTTTAGCAGTATAACGCGGGTTTTTAAAAAATTTGTCGAATTTTAAAAATCCGTTTTTTTATACTTAAAATTATTTTTCGGCAAATACTATTTTAAAGGAGTAAAAGGTTTTTAAATTTATGAATTACAACTACTATATAATTGCCGTATTAGTTGCCGTAGTAATGGCTGGTTTACTAATATTAGCAAGGCTTAAACTCAAAAACAAAATAAATTTAATATATAAAATATTAAGCCTTATACTCGCTTTATGTTTCTTTATAAGATATTTAGGTAACGACGTGCTTATTCGCTACACTGTAGAACTTAACCAGTCGTCGCCGTTTGGAGCAGCAGGCTCAACCTACGCGCTTATATCAATACTTGTAATTTGGTTTTCAATAGCGTCAAACGTAGCGTTGTTCGTGTATCCTTTCTTTAAAAACCACGTAAAAAGTTTAGACGTAGTTGCAAAATTCTTATGCTTACCTATGGCGCTTATTTCGGTAGCAACTTTACCTATCGTAACTTATGCGTTTGACGGCGACCTTTCGTTAACTTACTACTGGCGTGACGTTTTATATGCCGTAGAAACTGGTTTCGCCCTTGCTTTAGCTGGAAACTTTGCTATCAATAATCAAAAAAATTCATACACTGAAAAAGAAATTGTAGCGTCAATATTTATTATTATAGGAATTATTTTAACTGCAATTCCAACGTACGCCCCACAAGTAATTTTAGGCTACGCCCCAGAAGGCATAGTAGTTAAAAGTTTAAACTCAATTCACCGTATGGTAATTTACGGCGCGTTTATCGTTCCTGTTATAATTCACTTTATGTTCAATAGGTTTGACTATGAGCGTAAACGTTGCGCCTTACTTATTATAAGTATCGCAGCAATGACAAGTTATTTATATAACTTTACGCTTGAAGGCCTTTCAAGTTTAAGAAACTGGCCGTTACACCTTTGTAACACGGCGATGTTTATCGTACCACTTTGCTTAATATTTAAAATGAAGCGTCTTTACAACTTCACGCTTTTCATCAACGTATTAGGCGCGTTTTTAGCAATGGCTATGCCAACTGCTGACGGAAACGCATTAGGTTCGGCAACGATAAATTTCTGGATAAACCACTACAACGCCTTTTACATGCCTATACTATTAATGTCGCTTAAAATTTTTGATAGGCCTAAACTTAAAGCGTTTATCTATTCGCTAATAGCCTTTGCTTGTTACTACGCGCTGGTATTAGTTGTAAACGCCTACTACGGCGATACCGACTTTTTCTTTATCAACAGTGACTTCGTAGCATCAAAACTTGGCAAATGGGCAGAAGACTTACGTTTAGTAACCTTAGTATTCACGATAGGCGATAAAACGCTTACGTTGTATCCTATATATCAAGCGTTATATTTTAGCGTGTATATAGTGTTATCGCTTGCAATGTGGTTTTTATACGAACAAGTATTTATCACAGCAGACCTTTACGTAGAAGTCGTTGCAAGAAACGAAAAAATTAAAGCCGACGCAATAGCATTAGCAATTCATATGAACGGAAGGAGTTTAGACGAACCTATGAGTTTAGAAAACGTAAACAAAGTAGTATTAAAAAATTTCTGCAAGCGTTATTCAACAAGCGACGTTTACGCTGTTAAAAACGCCAACTTAGAAATTGAAGGTGGACAAATTTTCGGTTTCTTAGGCCCTAACGGTGCAGGTAAATCAACAATTATTAAAAGTATAGTAGGTATTCAAACAATTACGTCTGGCTCTATTGAAGTTTTTGGTTACGACGTTGAAAAGCAACCAGTAGGCGCAAAAATGCAACTTGGTTTCGTTCCAGACCACTACGCTTTATATGAAAACTTAACTGGTAGAGAATATATCAACTATATTGCCGACCTTTACAAAGTTTCTAAAGAAGACAGAACGGCACGTATTAACGAATACGTTGAACGCTTTAACTTATCACAAGCATTTGACAACAAAATTAAAACGTACTCACACGGTATGAAGCAAAAAGTAACCATAATGTCAGCACTTGTGCATAACCCTAAATTATGGATACTTGACGAACCTTTAACAGGTTTAGACCCTGAAAGTATTTTCCAAGTTAAAGAGTGTATGAAACATCACGCCGAAAAGGGCAACATAGTATTCTTCTCAAGCCACCTTATCGACGTTGTTGAAAGCGTATGCGACAAAATCGCCATTATTCGTAAAGGTCAAATTCTTTGCAGTAAAACTGTTAAAGAAATTACCGAAAGTGGCGTAGGTTTAGAAAACTTCTATATGAATATGATTGAAAACGGCGTGGCTGAAAATAACGAGCCCGTTATAACTGAAGGAGTTACTGATGGCGCAACTTGTTAACAGCGAACGCACGAGTTTTAAAGACTCTATATCAGTTTTAAAAACTCTAACGTTAATGCAACTTAAAGAAAAGTTAGATATGAGTTATCTTGGCAGTTTCGTAAAAACCTTGTTCAAAGTTGTTTGGACGGTTATTGAATTTGCCGTTATAACCGTAGTTTGCTACTTTGTTTTTTACTTTATAAAGTTGCTTGGCATATTCTCACTAACGTCAGACGTGCCAAGTAGCGTTATGGTAGTAATATTTACGGTAATGTTAGCAATATCTATCATATTTTCAACTATGGGCTTAGTAAAATCGCTTTACTTTTCAAAAGATAACAGCGTATTACTTACTTTACCGGCAAGCCCGTCGCTTGTATTTTTATCAAAACTTGCCGTATACTACTGCTACGAACTTAAAAAGAACTTTATGTTCATAGTTCCTATTTTTATAGGTTACGGCATAGCAAAAGGTTTAGTTTGGGCGTATTATCCGTGGTTATTATTCCTTTTCGTGTTTATTTCAGCATTACCGGTAATAATTTCTGCGTTGCTTTCAATACCTTGTATGTTCGTTTACCAGTTCATTAAAAAGGTGTCGATTATTCAATACGCTATTTACGTTATGCTTGCAGGCGTAGGCATTTACCTTGTTTATTCTCTTATTGATATGATTCCTGCTAATATCGACTTTGTTGCTACTTGGGGAACAACTTACTGGGAAATACAAGACTTTTTAAAAGCGTTTACTGAAACTTTACCGTTTATGACGGCGTTTACCGAACTTATCGTAGGTAAAACGGTAGGTTTAACGGTATCTGTATTTAGTATAAAAACGCTTTGGGGCACGCTTATTTTAATAGGCGCAACGGCGGTACTTATAATTTTATGTTTCTTACTTGCTAAACCGTTATTTTACAGCATGGCGTCTAAGCCGTTTGAATTTAGTAAAAAAAGCAACATTAAAGAAAAAGAAAACAACGTTAAACCAGGCTTTTTATCAGCCCTTTATAAAGAAACGGTTATCGGTGTTAGAAGTAATTACTTTATAAAACTTGCGGCAACGCTTATCGTAGTAATGCCACTTGCTATATTACTTTTAAACAAACTTTATTCGGCAATGAACACGCGTTTTATCGGTATGCAAATGACGGTATCGTTCAACGCCATAATAATGTTACTTATTCTTTTATCAACTAATATCGACGTTGCGTCGGTATACAGTCGCGACGGTTCTACTGCGTACCTTAACAAAGTTCAACCAACAGCGTACGGACCACTTTTATTTAGCAAACTTTTAGCAAACTTATTTATAGCGCTTGTAGGGGTAATAGTAACCATAGTAG
Source organism: Clostridia bacterium (assembly GCA_017628935.1). Taxonomy (GTDB): domain Bacteria; phylum Bacillota; class Clostridia; order Christensenellales; family Borkfalkiaceae; genus HGM11412. The sequence continues at coordinate 5,819 of JAGBYC010000075.1, forward strand.
TTTACGCTGAATATTGCCCACTTAATTTAACCGACTTTGTAATGTTTGCGCTTTGCATTTATTTCGTTTACGTGTGCCACCTATTTTGGAGTGCCGAACTTGATATTATGAACCCACAATACTCACAATACGCCACGTTTAACGACCAAGCCAACAACCCTACCGAAAATATGTCGGGCATAATACTTATTATTCTTTCACTTTTCGTGTTTGGCGCAACGCTTTTACTTTCAATGAGCGAACCAACTGGCGTTTGGGTAAAAATCGGCGCTATTTGCATAGTGTTTGCCATAATGAAAATTGCAACCTTCTTCTTAAAGATAAAGGTGTTCTATAAGGAGAAGATATAGTATGAAAAAAGCAGTTATAGTAATAATTTTTGCTATTTATATAGCGTCTATTGCAATTGTAAACTTCTTCGGTTTAGAAATAGCCATCTTTGAAGGCACAACTTACGTTAGCGATATTGAAATACTTTCTGTTATTGTAGAGAACGGCGAAGAAGAATCGTATGAACTTGAGTCAACAGGCACTACGGTTGACGAACATAATATTGAAACCATTAACTACGTTTTCTATTTTACTGAATATGAAAACGACGGTTTTGACGAAGAAGACGAAGAGGTTATTCCAGTCAACCCTAATATGATTATATTAGAATATGCCGTTCGTCCTAATACGGCAGACAATAAAGAAGTTGACTTTATCTATGATAAAGACGCGTACGACGGGTTGTTAATTTTCCACGAAGGTAAGGCTACGATAGAGTTTTTAAAACCAAACGTTAATATCGAAATAACTATTTCTTCAACTGACGGACACAACGTTAAAAAACGCGTAAACATTTTATGTTTAAAAGCGTAAATTCACAAAAGTATAAAACGGCCCTTAGCCGTAAATTATAAGGAGAAAAACTATGAAAAAATTTATTGCATTATTTATAAGCGTAGTATTAAGTTTTTCAGTGCTTACTGCTTGTAAATCTGGTGGCGGTTTAAAAGTTAAATCGTTTACCTTAAACGATAGTACTGTTAATAAAGAGTACATTGTTGGTGACAACGTAGATTTTTCAGGCATCGAAATGAATATTAAATATTCTGATAAGCAATATAACAAATCACTTTATGCAAGTGATTTAGAATTAGAATACGATGCTAATCTCACTGAAACAGCAGGCACAAAAACTGTAACCGTTAAATATTTTGAAACGGTTGTAAACGGCACTAAAGCCGATGCAATTGAAAAAGAAGTTAACGGCGAACTTGTTAAAGGTAAGTATATCGACTTTACTTTTGACGTAAACGTTTATAGGTCGGCAGCTGAACAAGAAAACTTTAACTACGTTATTACTTCGTTTACTGACCCTCAAGCGTTAACTGACCGTAAAAAAGTTATCGAAAACGCTGGTAAAGCCGCTTACGAAGAAGACAGATATAAAGGTCAATTCTTTGGTGGTAAAGATACTACTTACTACGTAGGTGACGATAACGAATTTAAGTTCCTTCCTAAACTTACTGCTATCGAACCAGGTTCAAACAATACGGTTGGTCTTACAGCGTTTGTTAGTGACGTTAAAATTTCTATGAAAGTAGAAGGCGAATACGTAGAACTTACTAAAAAAGAAAGTGCTGACGCTACTTCATACCTTGTAGACTATACTTATAGTGGCGAAACTTACGTTACCGTAGAAACTTTCATGCAAAAATATCAATTTGTAGACGGTAAAGCTACTAATGAAGAATTTAAAATTGAAGTTGCCCCTGCAAAAGCATACGGCTATACTGGTAATAAAGTTTCTACTATTGAAGTAAAAGTTATTGACGCGTTCAACGTTTATACTGCTAAACAATTATCAGTTGTTGATAACGTTCAATCAAACCCTAACGGAGACCCTGAATATTTTGAAAACGCTTGGGTTGACATTAAAACAAGACAAGGTTTATTAGGCGTTAATCCTAATGGTGTAATTCTTCATAACGATATTTCTATTTATGCTGACGACATTCCTGAAGCATTCTTTAACGTAGCAGAAAAAACGGTATTATTCACAGATGAAGACGATACTAACGACGTTGCCGACGTTACTATTAAAGAAGGCGACAAAGCATTAAAAGATATTGTTTATATCTACAACCGTCAAGATAATGGTAACTTTATAATGCAAGGTAACTACTTCTCAATTGACACTAACACACTTCCTTACGTAGGTGCTAACGCGTTATTTGATGAAAGCAGTGAATTAGGCTATGGCGCAGACTTCTCTAATACTTGTTTATTCCACATTTCTGGTTTAATTGACGGATATCATTTAGAAGGTTCTGACTATAAAGCAACTCAAAACACACCAGAAACATATTTAAATTTAAAAATTGAAAATATGCAACTTATCGGTAACGCATCAAGAAACGAACTTCGCGTTAAAAACGGTGAAGAAATGTTATCTGCCGGTGGTTTACTTTTATTACACGTTAAAAAATCAACAACTAACATTACTAACGTTCTTGCAAACTCTTTCTTTATTCCGTTCCTTTCAGACTGTATTAGAACTGTAAATACAAGAAACGTATTAAACCTTAACTACGTTAAAGTTTACGATTCTTTCCAAAACGCAGGCTTTATTTGTAACAACGCTGAAATCAATATTAAAAAATCTAATATTGAAAACGCTGGTGGCCCATTATTCATTTTACAACACGGCCATAAACAAGAAAACGACGAAGTTTACGTTTACGCTGACGGTGCTCACCCAGAGTTAAATGCTGATGATGAAAGCACGCTTATTTCAATGCTTAACGGTGGTGAATTCTGGTTTAAATCAGTAGGTGCTGACACTCAAGTTAAAGATATTAAATCGCTTAACGAGATATTTAAAGGTATTGCGCTTTTAACTAAAGACACTCCTTACTTCGTTAACAAATCAATGGTAAACGCTCAAGATAAAATGAACGTTATCGCTCTTTCAATGGGTATGGGTACTATTGAAGCGCTTGCTGACGTTAACGCTGAAGCAGAAATTAACATCGGTAACTTTACGTTAAATAGAGATAGAGGTTCTGCGTACCGTGATACTAATAGTATGGATGGTATGATGTTTGAAGGTCTTCTTTCTCAAGGTGCACCTGTTTTAGGTGTAAACACTGTAGGTGCAGTTGTTCCAAGAATTTATTATAACGGCACTGGTATTGAGGGTGCGACTATGGACCCTAATTTAAAGGAAGCGTACCAATATGCCTTTATTCAAGGTCTTGCAGGTAGCAAATACGTATCACTTAACCGTCAAGGTTTAGGTCTTGTTCTTGAACTTTATAACGCATAATAAAACTTAATATAAAAAAGACGGTGAAATGCCGTCTTTTTTTACTTCGTAAAAAGGGTGGTATAAAATTGCTTGTAAAATATTAAATAGTGGTGTAAAATATTATAGAGGTGGATTATGGCATTATTTAAAAACAAACTAACAAAAACGCTATGTATAATTTTTGCCGTTATAATTTTACTCACGTCCACCTTATTTATAGGTGCATACGCAAGTGAAAGTTGGAAGCCTTGGCAACCAAACTATGAAAAGCAAGATATTACCGAAATTTTAAATAAGCCTTCGTTAACTGACGCCGATTACGACGTTTTATATCAGCAAACGGGGCTAACTAAACTTGGCGTTGACGGGCTTTTAGAAAATGGTGAAAAGTCCACCATTTTACAAATTCAAAACTACTTTTTTGAAACGCAAGATATCTATTACAATAGTTTTGCTCCACTTATGGGTTATATGCGCCGTAAAAATAATAGTTACGTGCCACACGCCGTGCTTGAAAATGGCGACGTATTGTTTAGCCCGTCTACCTTTTTATCTTTTTTAGAAATGGGGCACTCGTCAATGGTTATTAACGAAATAACCGAATCAACTATTCAAGCAAGTGGCTACGGGGTTAATTCAAACGTTATTTCGGCAGACAATATTTTCATTAGGCCAGCCTTCGTTATAGCGCGCGTTAAGGCCGATAAAACGGTGCGTGACACAGTTGCGTCGTACGCAAGCAATAACTTGTTAGGGCTTGAATACGACATTTTAGCCGGCATTTTCGAGCCTAAAGCCGTTAAAAATCTTGAAAGAACACATTGTTCGCATATTATATGGTATGCCTATAATCATTTTGGTATTGATATCGATGGAACAGGCGATAAAATAGTAACACCACTTGATTTAGTTGTGGGCGAAAACGTTGAAATTGTGCAGGTGTACGGCATCAACCCTAAATCGTTATAAACTTCGTTGTGTGTCGTTTTTAACGCTTTATGAAAAACTGTTATACTTCGCGTAGTCAAAACCATAACGCAACGTTAGTTGCACTTCACTCGCCAAAGGCGAATATCACTTTCAAAAGGAGAAATTATGGAACTTTATACTATTATAAACGACAAAACCAAATGGAATAACCATCTTAAAGGCGACGGTCTTTTTAAAGCCGAAAAATACTCTAAAGAACAGGCTGAAGAGTTTTTAAAGGCAGTTAATGATTACGCCTTAAAAGACTGTTATTCATATAGTTATGAATACGACGATTATAACGATAAGTCGTCGGGTGGTGGCATTTATTATCATGAAATAAACGTTGACGAACTCTTAATTTGTGAAGATAAAGTGGTAGGTGTTATATTCGTTACAAAGCATAATGAAAGTGCAATGTCTAATTGCTACACGTATAATTTTAACGCTTTGTTTTTCGACGCTCCTAATAAAGAAAAGGGTGAAAACTGGAACGGTTTTTGCAAGTTAGAAAACTGCGTTGTAACGCCAAGCAAAACGTTTGAAGAAGATAGCACCGTTTATCTTATTAAAAAAACCGACGTGCCAACGGATAAAAAATACACCCCTTTTCAAATAGAAAACTTATTATATTAAAAATAAAAGGTTGTTTGTAAATCAAACAACCTTTTTTGGTCTGCCCGACAGGGTTTGAACCTATACTCTTAAGAATCGGAATCTTATGCGTTATCCAGTTACGCTACGGGCAGGGGCTATATACATATTATATTAACTTTTAAAAAAAATCAAGTAAATATATGCTAATGGCGTATTCTACAAAATTCGCCGTGGCTAAATATGTTGACTATTAAGCCGTCGTGTGATAAAATAATTCGTAGGTGAATTATGAAAAAAACTGTAGTTGTAGGTATGAGTGGTGGCGTTGATAGTTCCGTTGCCGCTTTACTTTTAAAACAGCAAGGCTATAACGTTATAGGCTTGTTTATGAAAAACTGGGAAGAAACTGCTGACGACGGCGCGTGCACTGCTGAAGACGATTATGCCGACGTTCGCCGTGTTGCTAATTTGTTAGATATTCCGTACTATACCGTAAACTTTTCAAAAGAGTATATGGATAGAGTTTTTACGTACTTTCTTAACGAATATAAGGCTGGCAGAACGCCTAATCCAGACGTTTTGTGTAACCGTGAAATTAAGTTCGGCCCGTTTAAAGACTACGCTATGGGGCTTGGCGCTGACTTTATTGCTACGGGGCATTATTGTGGCGTAAAGCACGACGGCAACGTTCACTATCTTTTAAAGGCTAAAGACGGTAATAAAGACCAAACGTATTTTTTAAACCAAGTTTCGCAAGCGCAATTATCTAACGTATTATTTCCACTTGCTAATTTAAACAAGGCCGACGTTCGCAAAATTGCTGAAGAAAACGGGCTTGCAACGGCTGGCAAGAAAGATAGCACTGGTATTTGCTTTATCGGTGAAAGAAATTTCCGTCAGTTTTTAATGAATTATATTCCTGCAACTCCTGGCGATATTAAAACGTACGACGGTAGAGTTTTAGGCAAACACGTAGGGCTTATGTATTATACCATAGGTCAACGCAGAGGGCTTGATATCGGCGGTCAAAAGGGTGACGACGGGCGCTGGTTCGTTATTGAAAAAGACCTTAAAAACAACGTTTTATACGTTGCTCACGGCGCTGAAGATAAACTTTATAGCGACGCGCTTATTATGAACGAAATCAACTTTATGCCAGGCACTCCTAACGAAACAACGTTTGAGTGTACGGCTAAGTTTAGATACCGTCAAGACGAGCAAAAAGTTACCGTTACTAAAAACGCAGACGGTAGCGCTTACGTAGAGTTTTTTAATCCGCAACGCGCTATAACCGAAGGTCAATATTGCGTGCTTTATTTAAACGAATACTGCTTAGGTGGTGGCGTTATTGTAAAGGCTATTAAAAAATAGAAACTCTCGCGTGTGCGTGCGCGCGTGTACGCGTATCATATATAATATATAGTATATAATAATTATTAAAACGCAGTTAAGTCTGCGTTTTTTTAAGTTTTAAAAAAACTTTGTGAAATTTTTTTAAAGCAGTTGTGTTTTAAAAGGCTAAAATTTATAAAAAAACACAAGATATTGTGCGCTAAAAAATTTTTTAAAAAATAATAAAAAAATAATTGACAAATTTTTTAAAATATAGTTTAATAGGAGGGCACTCAAGCGATAGACTAGTACTGTTTAACATAATAAAACGGTAAAAAATACTATAAAAATGGTAGATTTTTGGCTGGTTTTTTGGGCAAAAAAGTTTTTTCAAAAAATTAAAAAAACTTTATAAAATCTTGAAAAATTAGTTGACAAACCATTTTACTTATGGTATTATATTTAGGCTGTCGATTGAAAACAGCACTCGATGAACTGTCGTTCATCTTAGGTAGATTAAAAATTGAATAGAAGGAAATGAATTGAGTACAAGAATATTTTGTAATCAAAAGTTTCTGTCAATTAAATTTGAGCATATTTAATATGTACTAAACAACAGTCAGCAAAAACGAACAATTTTTAAATCGTTAGAGCAGTTGAACTTCGGTTCAGCTTTAAGAAATTAAACTTAAGGGTTTGATTCTGGCTCAGGACGAACGCTGGCGGCGTGCTTAACACATGCAAG
>JAGBYC010000076.1 GCA_017628935.1 Clostridia bacterium
AAAAAAAGAAAAAAATAACTGTTTGTTGATAGGGAATGCAGGTGTTGGTAAAAGTGCAGTTGTTGAAGGTTTAGCAATTAAAATTGCTAAAGGCGACGTTCCCGACGCGTTGCGTGATAAAATTATTTTTTCACTTGATTTAGGTGGGCTTGTTGCTGGCACTAAATATCGTGGCGAGTTTGAAAGTAAGTTTAAAAACGCTATCGATTATATTAAAACTAAAAACAACGTAGTTTTATTTATTGATGAAATACACAATTTAATAGGCGCAGGTAGTACAAGCGATAGTAAAATGTCGGCGTCTGAACTTTTAAAACCGTTACTTTCACGTGGGGAAATTTCCGTAATAGGCGCAACAACGCTTGACGAATATACTAAGTATATTGAAAAGGACCAAGCGTTAGAAAGAAGATTTCAGCCTATACGCGTAAAAGAGCCTACAAAAGCGCAAGCAATTGAAATTTTAAACGGTTTAAAAGCATCGTATGAAGCGCACCATAAGGTTAAAATTTCTAACGAAGCTATCGTTTCAGCCGTAAATTTATCTGATAGATATATTCGTGATAGATTTTTACCTGATAAGGCTATTGACCTTATTGATGAAGCGTCGTCGAAAAAGCGTGTAGAAGTAACAACCGTGCCTAAAACTATTATTGAACTTGAAAAAAAGGTTCAAAAATATACTGCCGAACGCGACTTTGCTATTTCTAAAAATAATTTAGACGGTGCTAAACACGCCGAAAGTGAACGCGAAAAGGCTGAGGAATTACTTAAAAAAGAATATAAAATTTTAAATAATAAGCGCAGTGGACTTGACGTAGAAGTTACTGAGGCTGATATTAAAAACGTAGTTAGTTCGTGGACTAAAATTCCAGTTGGCGATTTAACTAAAACTGAAATTGACAAACTTACTAATTTAGAAGGTGAAATTAGTAAACGCGTAATAGGTCAAGAAGATGCTATTAAAAGCGTAGTTAGGGCAATTAAGCGTTCAAGCGCAAAAATTAAAGATCCTAATAAACCTATCGGTTCTTTTATTTTCGTTGGTTCAACCGGCGTTGGTAAAAGTGAACTTTCTAAAGCGATTGCAGAGTGCGTTTTTGATGATAAAGACGCATTAATTCGCTTTGATATGAGTGAGTATAGCGATAAAACTTCAGTTAATAAACTTATAGGCTCTGCACCAGGTTACGTTGGCTACGAAGAAGAAGGCTTACTTACTGAAAAAATTCGTAAAAACCCTTATTCTGTGGTGCTTTTTGACGAAATTGAAAAGGCAGATAGTGAAATTTTCGACCTTTTACTTCAAGTGTTAGACGAAGGCCGTTTAACTGACAGTAAAGGTAGATTAGTTAGTTTCAAAGATGCAGTTATCGTGCTTACAAGCAACGTTGGATACGACGTTTACGAAAGCAAAAAATCAGTTGGTTTCGGCTCTACATACGAAGACGTTAAAGACAAAATTGAAAAGGCTTTAAAAGAAAAATTCCGTCCTGAATTTATAAATAGATTAGATGAAATTGTAGTATTTAATCGCCTTACTGAAGATAATTGCAAAAAAATAGCGTCGCTTATATTTAAGTCGCTTTCAGAACGTGTGTTTGAACTTGGTATTGAACTTGTAATTGATGAAAGTGCAATTGATTTTATAGTTGAAAAAGCGTTTGACGTTAATTACGGGGCAAGACCTATTAAGCGTGCAATTTCTAAATACGTTGAAGACGTGCTTTCTGACGCTATTATTGAAAAAGATATTGAAGACGGCGATAGAGTAACCGTTTACGTTGACGACGGTAAAATAGAATATTTTAAGGACTAATATGGAAATAGGTGTTTCAACGGCGTCACTTTTTAAACGCCAGTACAATGAAAACGCCCTTATAACGCTAAACGAAATAGACGCAAGGGTGTGTGAAATATTTTTAGGAACTTATCGTGAGTACACTGAAAACTTCGGTAAACTTTTATTGTCAAGGTTAGGCAACTTAAAAGTTCATTCTATTCACACTTTAAACACTCATTTCGAGCCACAACTTTTTGCATTAAACCCACGCGCTGTTGAAGATGCGTACGAAATTTACGGTAATTGTTTAAATACGGCTAAAATGCTTAGTGCTAAAAATTACACTTTGCACGGTATTGCGCGCTTTAAAAAGAATATTTTATATAATAATTACGCGTCAATAGGCCCTAAAATTGAAAAGGCAAGACTTTTTGCAAAAGAATACGGCGTTGATATGACGCTTGAAAACGTTGAGTGGGCGTATTATAACCACGTAGGGTTTTTAACTGAAATTTTAAAATATGCACCCGAACTTAAAACTTGTTTAGATATTAAGCAAGCAAGAATTGCTGGCGAAGGCTATATTCCGTATCTAAACGAAATGGGTAACCGAATCAATACGGTACATATTTCAGATATTACTGAAACGGGCAAAATTTGTTTGCCGGGTAAAGGCACGTTTAATAGTGAAGAACTTTTTAAACGCCTAAAAGACGTTGGCTTTGACGGTGCAATTTTAATTGAAGTTTATTATGAAGACTTCAATGAAATTGAAGAAATTAAAGAAAGTTTATATTATTTAAGAAATTTGAAAGAAAAAATCTTTTAACAATAGGAGAAATTTATGAATTATAACGACTTAAAATGGCAAAACGACATGAAAATTAGGCTTGACTTTAACAATATGATGGCTGAGTTCGTTGGCGAAAAAGAAGGCTATACTGACGCTGACCTTGTTAATAACGCTAACGTTGCAAAATCAGCTTTCGACGGTTTTAACGCTATTCGTGGTACTGGTATGACGGGTTGGGCAGATCTTCCTTACAACCAAACTGAAATTGTTGAAGATATTATTAAAACTGCTGAAAATATCCGTAAAAACTATAAATATTTCGTAGTTTTAGGTATCGGTGGTTCGGCTCTTGGCCCTATCGCTACTTTCAAAGCACTTTGCCATCTTCACTATAACGATTTACCAGACGCTAAACGCAACGCCCCTAAATTTTACGTTGAAGATAACGTTGACCCTGAAAGAATGGAAGCGTTATTAGACGTTATTAACGTTGAAGAAACAATGTTTAACGTAATTACTAAGTCTGGCGCAACAAGTGAAACAATGACTCAGTATCTTATTATTATGAAGATGCTTAAAGATAAACTTGGCGATAAAGCTAAAGACCATATGATTGCTACAACGTCAGCAAACAAAGGTAATTTAATTAAAATTGCTAAAGAAGAAGATTTAAAAACTTTCTATATTCCTGACGGTGTTGGTGGCAGATTCTCTGAACTTTGCCCAGTAGGTTTACTTCCTGCAGCCGTTTTAGGTATTGATATTAAAGAATTTTTAAAGGGCGCTGAATATATGGATAAACTTTGCCAAACTGGTGACGTAAATTCTAACCCTGCGCTTGCAAGTGCATTACTTTCATACCTTGCTATTAAAGACGGTAAAAACATTTCTGTAATGATGCCGTATGCTGACGGCCTTAAATATATTGCCGACTGGTACTGTCAACTTTGGGCTGAAAGCTTAGGTAAAGAAGTTGATAGAAAGGGCAATAAAGTTTACGTAGGTCAAACTCCAGTTAAGTCGCTTCGTGTTACTGATCAACACAGCCAAGTTCAACTTTATACTGAAGGTCCTTTTGATAAAGTTACTACCTTCTTAGCAGTTGACAATTATAGAACAAACGTTGTAATTTCTGACGGTTGTGAAGATATTCCTGACGTTAACTTCTTATGTGGCCACACAATGAACGAACTTATTCAAGCAGAACGCGTTGCTACTGAATACGCCTTAACCGTTAAAGAACGTTTAAATAGAACGATTTATTTACCAGTTTTAAATGCGTTTA
>JAGBYC010000077.1 GCA_017628935.1 Clostridia bacterium
CCTATTGATAATACAACTTCAATAATAGGCTCAACTATAATTGCAACTATACTAACCGCACCGGCAATTAACGCTTTAGCAACGCCAAACGAAATTGAAAACAATACTAAACCAACGGCGTCGTCAAGCGCAACAACTGGAAGTAAAACGTTAGTTACAGGGCCTTTTGCTTTATATTGACGTACAACCATTAAGGTTGCCGCTGGTGCAGTTGCCGATGCAATAGCACCCATAATAATTGCTGCTGGAAGTGGGAATTTATCTGGAATAATAAGGTGAACTATAATAAGTACGGCGTCAACTAAAAGGGTGGTAAATACGGCTTGGAAAATACCTATAACGGTTGCTTGTTTACCTATATGCTTTAAGTCTTCAAGCCTAAATTCGTTACCTATTGAAAAGGCAATAAATCCAAGTGCTACGTCTGATATAATTGAAAACGATTCAATATTTTCAAAACTTGTAAAACCTAATCCGTTTACACCAAAAGCGCCTAAGCAAAACGGACCTATTAAGATACCTGCTACTAAATATGCCGTAACTGCAGGAAGACCTAAAAGTTTGGCAACGCGTGATAACATAAGGCCTGAAAAAAGCGCGATTGATAATGATAATAATATTGCTTGCATAATAACACCTTACTATACTTATTTCTTTAGTGAAAAAATTGTGAACAAAATCACCTTATTGATTTTATTACTTTTATTATTATTTGTAAAGTGTTAATGATAATATTTTTTAAAAATTAAAAAATAAAGTCTGCAAAACGCAGACTTTAAGTTTATTAAAAGTTGTTTTATAAGGGCTAAATATGAAATCTTCTTGCAAATTCTTTAAAAAATTCGCTACCTAAAGTAATTAGTAAAACAATAAGTAATACAAAGGCAACGCAACCCATAACAATTACAGCCCAGTTGTGCGTTTCTTGAAATACGTTAAAACACACTATCGACGCTATGCACGATACTATTAAAAGAATAAGCATAGGCATTAAATTATGCTTTTGTCTTTCAAAATCGGTATAAAAAAGTATAGCGCAAAGTATTAGTCCGCCAAAGCAAACGATAGGAGCAACTAATCCTATCCAGCCAGGTGCTAACAATACGTCGATTAAAGCAAGCATAATAATACATTTTATAATGCCTTTAATAGTTTGGCTTATTCTGTTAAACTCAATTAAGTCGATGTTAAAAATCATCGTCCAAACCATATATAAGCCAAAGTCGGCAATAACGCTCCACATCGGTCCACCAACGCATAAATTTACGATAGGGCAAACTATAAGTGCGGCTATATACGGCCATCTTAAAACGTTAAGCGTTTTTAAACGCTTGCAAGTTTTTTTAACTTCTGGTGGATAAGTGCATTTAACTATCATAAATATCACTTCCTTCAACGGTAACGCTAATGCCGTCGTTTTCAAGAATTTTTAAAAGCGCTTCCTCGTACGACGGGTCTACCGTTTTTTTAGTAATAGAAAAGGTTGAAACGTCGTTAAAAGTAATTAACGAGCAACTTGCCCTATTTTCAACTGAAGTTCCAAGCACGAAATCAAAACTTTCAATTTCGTTTGCACAGTTTTCAGGCATTTTTACAACGCCCATATTCGATAAAGTGTTAGTAAAGGCTTTGTCGCCTAAAACACCAAAAGTTAATTTAGCAACCGGGTGCTTAATAATAAGAGGAATTAACCTAATTGAACTTACTAATTTACTTGCGCCTGCAAGCATACCACTCATTTCTTCTTTAGACGATTTTTCTTTAAGTTGAGTATCAACTTCTTTAATAAGTTCACTAAAAGTATAGTCTTTATTAAGTGGAATTTTTACGCCACAGTACATTGAAAAGTTTCTAAGCGTGTTAGACGGGTAGAACTTACGCATATTAACTGGCACTTGAATATTTATGTTACCGTCGAACCCTTCAATAGCGTATTTAGACGCCATAAACATAACGGCTAAAAGGTAAGTTGTAATTTTTACGCCGTGCTTATGCGCTACGTCTTTTAACGTAGTAGCACTCATTTTAAAATGTAAAATTCTGCAAGGAAACTTAGTAAGTTTACCACTTAATTGAAGCGCAGGTTTATTAACAAGCCCGGTATTAGCGCGTGTTTTTTCAACCATAGAAAAGGCGCTTGAAATCTCGCTTTTTTTAGGTAAATCGTTAGCGTTTAAAAGGGTGTCGTCGTACTCAACGTTAACGCCTAAAAGTTTTAAATATTCACTAATTAAGCATTTTAAAAATTCAATACCACCAGCGCCGTCGGTAAGAACGTGGAAAAATTCAACGCTAATGCGATTTTGGTAATATAAAACTCTAAACGAAGGCGAAAGGCTTTTAGAAACGGGTATAGGTCTAACTGGCGCAGTTGATTCTTTTTCAACTGCAAAACGGCATTTTATAGAGTCAAGATAGTGCCAAAAAACGCCTTTTTTAATAGTTGTTGCAAAGGTAGGAAATCTTTTAATAGTAAAGGTAAGCGCAATTTGTAATAATTCTGGAACGATAGCCTTTTTCATATAGGCAGAAAGCCTAAAAAGTGACATTGAGCCGTGCCCTAACGAAAAAGGATAAACCTTAGCAGCGTCGTCAAGCGTAAACCATAAAGAAGACGGTTTTGCATAAAAACCACCTAAATTTTCGTTACTTAACCTATTTAAAGCAGTATCTAAACTAACGCCCGAATTCCTATAATATTCAAATGCTTTTAAAAGGTCGTCTTTCATTTTGCGCTTTTCATTTTTAGAAAGCAAACAATGAAAATTAAACTCATTAAAAAAAGCCGACAACTTTTCTAATTCTAACGCAGAATATTTAGTTTTAAGGTCAGATAAATATTTAGTTGTAGAATTTTTAGCAGTTTTTTGTTTTTTCATAATAATAACTAAAGCGTTTTATTTTATAAGTTTATTGTACCATAACGACTAAAAAGTGTCAATTAAGTAAAATAAAAAACGCCCAAAGGCGTTTTTTAAATTTATGAATAAATTTATCTTACTCCCATTCAATAGTAGCAGGGGCTTTAGGTGAAAGGTCGTATAATACACGACAAACGCCTTTAACTTCTTTTAAAATTCTATCAGTAATTTTCTTAAGAACAGCCCAGTCGATTTCAGGAACGGTAGCGCTCATAGCGTCAACTGTGTTTACGGCACGGATAATTACAGGCCAGTCCCAAACACGTTTACCTTCGCGTACGCCAGTACTTCTCATATCAGGAACAACTGTAAAGAATTGCCATACTTTACTTGTTAAGCCAGCATTGTCAAATTCTTCACGTAAAATAGCGTCGCTTTCGCGTAATGCTTCAAGTCTATCACGTGTGATAGCACCAGTACAACGAACGCCAAGGCCAGGACCAGGGAAAGGTTGACGGTCAACCATTTCTGCAGGTAAGCCAAGTGCTTTACCAACTACGCGAACTTCGTCTTTATAAAGAAGGCGAACTGGTTCAACAAGTTCAAACTTCATATCTTCAGGAAGACCACCAACGTTGTGGTGTGCTTTAACGCCGTCGCTTTCTAAAATGTCAGGGTAAATAGTGCCTTGTGCTAAGAATTCAATACCTTCAAGTTTTCTTGCTTCTTCATTGAAAACTTCAATAAAGTCGCCACCGATAATTTTACGTTTTTGTTCAGGGTCGGTAACGCCTTCAAGTTTTGATAAAAATCTGTCAGTAGCGTCAACGTAAATAAGGTTAGCGTCTAAACCGTTTTTGAAAACTTCAATAACGTTTTCGCTTTCGCCTTTACGCATTAAACCGTGGTTAACGTGTACGCAAACAAGTTGTTTACCGATTGCTTTAATAAGTAAAGCGGCAACAACTGAACTGTCTACACCACCAGATAATGCAAGAAGAACCTTTTTATCTTTAACTTGTTCACGAACTAAATTTACTTGTTCGTCGATAAAAGCGTTAGCAAGTTCTAAAGTAGTAATACGAGCCATATTTTCAGGTCTTAAGTTAGAATTCATAAAAATCTCCTTTAACTAAATAAATTAGTGATTAGTAGTGTAGTTAGGAGCTTCTTTAGTAATGCTAATATCGTGTGGGTGGCTTTCAACTAAACCAGCGCCAGTAATTTTAACGAATTTAGCGTTATTTCTTAAAGCTTCAAGGTCTTTAGCGCCACAGTAACCCATACCTGAACGGATACCACCTAAAAGTTGGAATACGATATCAGAAATAGAACCACGGTAAGGAACGCGACCTTCAACGCCTTCAGGAACAAGTTTTTTGTTGCCTTCTTGGAAGTATCTGTCTTTAGAACCACAAGCCATAGCGGCAAGTGAACCCATACCACGATATACTTTGAAACTTCTACCTTGGTAAAGTTCAATTTCACCAGGGCTTTCAAGAGTGCCGGCAAGTAAACTACCAAGC
This sequence comes from Clostridia bacterium, assembly GCA_017628935.1. GTDB lineage: Bacteria > Bacillota > Clostridia > Christensenellales > Borkfalkiaceae > HGM11412. The sequence goes on from JAGBYC010000077.1 coordinate 4,388, forward strand.
ATTACTGCGTTACCACCAGCAGCAAGCGCTTTAGTAATATCGCCAGAGTATTTAATACCACCGTCAGCAATAATAGTTACGCCAACTTTTTGTGCCATTTCAGCACATTCCATAACTGCAGAAAGTTGAGGAACACCGATACCTGCAACTACACGCGTAGTACAAATTGAACCAGGGCCGATACCAACTTTAACAACGTCTGCACCGGCTTCAGCAAGTGCTTTAACTGCTTCAGCAGTAGCAACGTTACCTGCAATAACAGGAAGGTTAGGGAATTTTGCTTTAATTTTTCTAATGCTTTCAACAACGCCTTTAGAGTGGCCGTGTGCTGTATCAACCGTAATAATATCAACGTTTGCGTTAACAAGCGCTTCAACACGTTCAAAAGTATTAGCAGCAGTACCAACTGCAGCACCAACTAAAAGTCTGCCCTTAGCATCTTTAGCTGAGTTAGGGTATTGAATAGATTTTTCAATATCTTTAATGGTAATTAAACCTTTAAGGTTGTAATTATCGTCAACGATAGGAAGTTTTTCAATTCTATGTTTACCAAGAATTTTTTGTGCTTCTATAAGGCTTGTACCAACAGGGGCAGTAACTAAATTTTCTTTAGTCATAATATTGCCGATAGGTTGTTCAAAGTCTGTTTCAAAACGTAAGTCGCGGTTAGTTAAAATACCAACGAGTTTACCGTTTTTAGTAATAGGAACACCACTAATTTTATATTTAGCCATTAACGCTTCAGCGTCGCTAACTTTATTTTCAGGCTCTAAAAAGAAAGGGTCTGTAATAACGCCGTGTTCACTACGCTTAACTTTATCAACTTCAAGCGCTTGTTCTTCTATAGTCATATTTTTATGGATAATACCTAAACCACCTTCACGAGCCATAGCAATAGCCATGCGTGATTCGGTAACTGTATCCATCGCTGCCGAAATAATAGGAATATTAAGGTTTACGCCTTTTGCGAGTGTGGTTTTTAAACTAACTTGATTAGGTAACACTTCGCTTGCTTGAGGAATGAGTAAAACGTCGTCGAAGGTAAGACCTTCTTTTAAAATTACAGCCATAAATCTCCTTTTAAACTTTTAGTTTATTTTATTAATTTCTTCGTTTATTATTTGTACTAAGTTGTTAACATAAACGTTATTGTTTATCGTTATAAGTTTTTGTTTAATAGTTATAAGCGTTTGTTTATCACCTTTTTCACTTGCAAGGGCAATAAGGCGATGAACGGGGCCAACGTGTTCAAAATCAACCGTTTGTATAAACGCCGTTTCAATACTTTTAAGCGTGTAACCCTTATTATAAAGCGACGTTACTAATGACGACGCTATATAGTAAGCGTAACTTTCGTCAACGCTGTTAGCGTAGGCAATAAAATTTTCATCATCAATAAACTTTTCGGCGTAAATAATAATTTTATCGTCGTCATTAGCCAAAATGCTTCTTTCAGTAAGAAGGGCTAAGTTATCAAAGGTAGGCGATTTTTTATACGCCTTTTCTTGATAGTTAGCGCAAGCAGTTTTATCGTTAAATTTAAGGGCTATATCACTTACCGTTTGAGGAAAGAAAATAGAAAGCGTCATTTGTCCGACAAGAACTACTACAACTAATATTAAAACCGTAAGAATTACTGATTTTGTTATAACTTTTTTCATATACGAAAACCTATTTTAGATATTATAATAAAAAATTTTTTAAAAATCAACAAGTTAGAGCAAATTTTTTACGCTATAATGCAATTTTTTTATAAAAAATTTAATATACGGTTGTTTTATGCTATATATTTTTGCTAATTTAGGCATAATTTAGCGCTTTAAAAAATATCTTAAATCGGGGTGTAATATGAAAAATACAATTAAAAAATTATTAATACTTTTTGTAACTATTATTTCGTTTGCTTTTACCTTGGTAGGTTGCGGGGAAACCGTTAATTTAGACGAGTATATTTCGCAACTTCGTTTATCCGTTTACGAAGGCGAAAGCCAAAACTTTAAAGTTGTTTGCTACGCAGAAAAACGCGAAACTCCTTTTAATGCCGACGGGGTTGTGGGCGAAATTAAAAATGCAGTTATTATAAAAGTTAGTTTTCTAAACGGAGCGCCTAACGATGCTAACGCCACGCTTTCGTACGGCAGTGAAAGTTACCAAACGGCGCTTAACTATAATCCTGTAAGCGAAAAAAGTAGCGCCACCGTTTACGTAGAAAATTTACCGTCGCTACCAAGTATAAATATTGAAATTACGTCAGGCGATATATGTGAAAAAGTAACGCTTTCTTCGGTAATTTTTGATAATACCGTCACGTATAGTGAAGCGCTAAAAAGCGTTATAAATAGTGATAAAGAAAAGGCGAATAGGTTGTTTGGTGGCGGTGAAGAAAGTGCCGAAATTCACGTAAGGCTTATTAGAACTGACGGCAAAAATTATTA
>JAGBYC010000078.1 GCA_017628935.1 Clostridia bacterium
ATTTTTTTTACCAGCAAGGTACGACGATACTTGGAAAATAGCGTTACCACTTACGCCATAGTCGGTAAACAATACGTCGCCCGTAGTAGAATAAACGGCTTTACCGTCAACTACTGCAGTTACACTTGAAAATTGCTTTAAGCCTTTAAGCCCTTTAATAGAATTTGCGTTACATTTAAGTTGAACTAACGACGGGTAAAGTAAAGTTACGCTGTGACCGAAACTTTTTGCTAAATTATAACCGTTTCCGTCTGAGCCAGTATGTTTAGCACTCTTACCACCCGTTGCAATAACTAAGTTTTGAGAGTAAATTTTTTCACCGTTTTCAAGTGTGGTTACAAAATTATTTTCCCTATTCGTTCCTATTGCTAACGAATTTAATTTTACGTTTACGTTTAACGCGTTTACTTTAAACCTAAGCGCGTCTAAAACTGCCGACGCTTGTTTTGACATAGGATAGTATTTATCTCCGTCTAAAACGGTATAAACGCCTAAGTTTTTAAAGAATTTTATTAAAAAATCATTAGAAAAGTCTGCCAAAACGCTATCTACAAAGCCATTTTCAGCACCGTGGAATTTATCAGCCGAAAGGTTTAAATTTGTTAAATTACATTGACCGTTACCAGTAGAAAGTATTTTTTTGCCAACTCTATCGTTGCGTTCTAAAAGAATAATATCTTCCCCTTTAAAACGGTTTGCTAAGGCGATAGCAGTAACTAAACCTGAAAAGCCAGCACCTATTATACACGCTTTGTAAACCTTAAAATTTTCCCTATTCATTCCTAATGACTCCTTATTTGAATTTATTTTATCATTTTTATTAAAAATTTGCAAAGGTTTGATTGACTATATTAAAAAAATAAGTTAAAATTATATTTAATAAAAGAAAATTAAGTGAAAAAATCTAACGCATAGTTTAGTGGTGTTATATGGACAAAATTAAAGAATTTTTAAAACTAATAACGTCTGACCAATATATCGGTTGGATATTGTTAGGCATATTTATTTTAGTAATTATAGTTTTTATTTGCATAGTTACGTACTATCAATCTAAAAAGAAAAGAGCTGTTAAAGAAGCGCTTAAATATAGGCGCACTCACCTTTCAACTTTATCAGACGAAGAACTTAAAAACATTGCAAATAACGTTGCTGACCCTAACGTTCTTTACCAAAAATTAGAAGAACAAGTTGAAGAAGTTAACGCTGAAATTGAAGCCGAAAAAGGCAAACGCAAAACTAAAAAATCTACTAAAACAACCAAAACTAAACAGGTTGAAAAGGTTGAAAGCAAACCTGAACCTATTAAAGAAGTTAAGCCTACTGTAAAAGAAGAAGTTAAACAACCTAAAAAACAAGCGTCTACACCTAAAAAAGTAGTTTATAACGGTAAGTGGATTATTAAAGAAGACGGTGGCAAATATTTCGCAGTTTTATTAGCGTCAAACGGCGTAACCGTATTAAAAACGGAATCATACGCATCACTTACGGGCGTTAAAAACGGTATTGAAACTATAAAAAAGAATATTAACGTTGGTAACTTTGCTACAACGGTTGATAAAAACGGCAGATACTGCTTTAAACTTTTTTCAAAATCAAACCGTTTAATTTGCGTAAGCGACTATTACTCAAGTAAAGCAAAATGTGAAGGTGGCATAAACTCAGTAAAACGTTTTGCCGAAACTGCAAGCATTATAATTGAAGAAAATTAAAGTAAAACGACCTATTCGTAGGTCGTTTTTATTATTCAACTAACGCGTCAACTTCGCTAAGCCAAATTTTATTTACGGCGTCGCTTGG
>JAGBYC010000001.1 GCA_017628935.1 Clostridia bacterium
GTTTAGGCATAAAAATTATTGACGAAAACGAGTTTATTTCTATTATCACTTGAAATTTTTTTTAACTTATGTTAAAATGTAGTAAAAATTAGTACTTAGGTGACGTGTATGAGAAGTATGACGGGCTACGGCAAAAGCGAACTTGTTTCAAACGGAATAACGCTTACCGTAGAAATTAAAACGGTTAATAACCGATACCTTGATTTAAATTTTAAATATCCAAGAAGTTTTACCGCGTTAGAAGACACAATGCGTAAAGCGGCTAGTTCAAAATTAAAGCGTGGCAAGGCAGACGTTTATTTTACTTATAAAAACGATACGCTTTCAGACGGTGCTGTTGAAGTTGATTTAGCTTTAGCAACCGAATACGTTAACGCATCAAAAATTTTAAGTGATAATTTTACTGACCTTAAAAACGATTTTTCTATCTATTCGCTTATCAAAACGCCAGACGTTGTTAAAACTTCACAAGAAGTTATTGACGTTGAAGCACTTAAACCACTTGTAAAAACGGTTATTGAAAACGCGTGCTACGAACTTAATAAAATGCGCGAATTTGAAGGCGCTAAGATGAAAGCAGATTTACTTTCACGCATTGATAAAATTGATAGCACCGTTAATGAAATTGCTAAACGCGCGCCTATGGTTAGTGAAAATTACAGAATTAGGCTTAACGAAAAGGTTAGCGAACTTTTACAAACTGCTAATATCGATGAAAGCAGAATTTTACAAGAAACGGCAGTTTTTGCTGATAAGTGTAATATTGACGAAGAATTAACCCGTTTACGTTCACACGTTGCTCAGTTTAGAAGTATTTGTGAGGGTACTGGCGAAATAGGTAAAAGGCTTGACTTTTTAGTTCAAGAATTTAACCGCGAGGCTAACACCGTTTGTTCAAAATCAAACGACGTAACGGTTACTGATAACGCGCTTACTTTAAAATGCGAAATTGAAAAAGTGCGCGAACAAATCCAAAATATCGAATAAAGGAGAGTACATAATGATTAACGAACCACCTATTGACGAACTTATTACGAAAATCGGCGATGAATATAGCGGCTCTAAATACGCATTTTGCGTAGTTGTTGCTAAACGTGCAAAACAACTTAGAGATATTGCTAAAAATCAAAATTCAGGTATTTTAAACAATCAAAAACCGCTTACTGCTGCGGCTAACGAAATACACGAAGGTAAAATAACCGTAACGAACGGTTAATTTTTTGACGGCGCTAAAACGCCGTCATTTTACGCTAAAAAATTTGGTGAACATGTACGCAGAAGTAATTATCGACTTAAACGCTTTAGAACTTGATAGAATTTTTGACTATGAAGTGGCAATAGAAGGGGTAGAACCCGGCTCTAGAGTAATAGTTCCGTTTGGCAAAAGCAAAACGGAAGGTTTTGTTGTTAAATTAAAATCTGACACCGAATTTGATAAATCACGCGTTAAAAAAATTATTCGCGTTGTTGACGACGTTCCCGCAATTACTAAAGAAAATTTGCTTTTAGCAAATAAAATGCGCTTAAAATATCATACCACTTACGCCTCAGTTTTACGCTTGTTTTTACCAAGTGAAATGCGTACTGGCAAAGTAAGAAAAAAGATGGTTACTTTTGCAAGTTTAAATAGTGAAATTCCTTACGAAGAAATGATAAATTCACTTAGAAAGGGTGCAGACTCGCAAAAGGGCGTGTTAGAATATTTATACGCTAACAAAAAGACTAAAACGGCAGATATAAACAATATGTTTTCTCCGTCAGCGTTGCCAAGTTTAGTTAAGCGTAATTACGTAGTAATTATAAAGGAGCAAGAAAGTCGTTCTCCATACAAAACTTTATTAGATTTTAATGCTAACGTAACCTTAACTAACGAACAAACTAACGCCGTTAACGTATGTTTAAATAGCGATAAGCCTACGCTTATTCACGGTGTAACCGGTAGTGGTAAAACTGAAGTTTATTTAAGGTTAATTGAAGATACCATTAAACAAGGCAAAACGGCTATAATGCTTGTGCCTGAAATATCGCTTACCCCACAAATGCTTGGTAGGTTGCGTGGTAGATTTAAAGATAACTGCGCTATACTTCATAGTGGGTTATCGGCAGGCGAAAAGTTTGACGAATGGTGGCGTCTTCGTAGTGGCGAAGCGCAAATTGCCGTTGGTGCGCGTTCTGCAATTTTTGCCCCTGTTGAAAATTTAGGTTTAATTATTATCGACGAAGAGCACGACGGCAGTTATGAAAGTGAAACAACCCCAAGATACGTTACTAGTGAAGTAGCGTTATTTAGGTCGAAATATAACGGCGCTAAACTTGTTATGGGTAGCGCAACTCCTAAAATTGAAAGTTACGTTAAAGCAACAACTGGCGAATATTCGCTTGTTGAAATGAAAGAGCGTGTTAACGGTAAGCCGTTGCCTGAAGTAATTATTGCCGATATGCGTAACGAAGTTAGAAGTGGCAATCCGTCGCCGTTTTCTTCTGCGCTTAAGTATGAACTTGAAACTGCGCTTAGCGAAGGTAACCAAGCAATAATTTTCTTAAATAGGCGTGGTTATTCGCAAAAAATTATTTGTAAAGAGTGTGGTTACGTTGCTAAGTGCGAACATTGTGACGTTGCTTTAACTTATCACCGTGATGAAAACGTTTTAAAATGCCATTATTGTGGCGCTTTATACGCTATGCCAACAGGTTGCGTTGAGTGTGGTGGCATAAACATAAATTATAGTGGCACGGGCACTCAAAAAATTGTTGATGAACTTTCAAAATTGTATCCAAACGCTAAAATTTTGCGTATGGATAACGATACGACGCAAAATAAAGAAGGGCATCACAAAATATTAAAAGAATTTGGCGAAAAAAAGGCAGATATTTTAGTAGGTACGCAAATGATAGCCAAAGGGCACGACTTTCCGTCAGTTACCCTTGTTGGTATTTTAGACGCCGATATGAGCCTTTATTTTAGCGATTATCGTTCAACTGAAAGAACTTTTCAGTTAATAACCCAAGTTGCAGGTAGATGTGGTAGGGCAAATAAGCCGGGTAAGGTTGTTTTGCAAACGTTTAGCCCTAAACACCCCGTTTTAAACTTAGCAACAAATTACGACTATAAAGGCTTTTTTGAAAAAGAAAAGTCGCTTCGTATGGCAACTCACTTTCCACCGTTTGCTGACGTTGTTAGAATTATGGTTGAAAGTAGTGACGATAAGTTAGCCTTAGAAGTGCTTAAAACGGTATACTTTTCTTGTAAAGAAGTGTACGATAAAAACTACAACTTTTTCGTGTACTTTAACAAAATGAAAAGCCCCGTTAAGCGTATGAAAAACAAGTATAGATACCAAGTTTTAGCAAGAATTAACGGTAATAACCGTCAAATTATTGACGAGTTTTACGAAATTTCGGCTAAAAACACTACAAAGCAAGTGCTTTGTTATTTAGAAGTAAATCCAAGCAGTTTAATTTAGGTGAATTATGGCTTTTAGAAAAATTGTAACCGTTGGTGACGACGTTTTAAGAAAAAAATGTTTTGAAGTAACGGCTTTTGATGAAAAATTACATCAACTTTTAGACGATATGAAAGATACGTTATATAAAGCGCAAGGCGCAGGTTTAGCAGCGCCACAAGTTGGCGTGTTAAGACGTATTTTTATTATCGATACTGAAGAATCGGGTTATATTGAAATGATTAACCCTGAAATTGTGGCTACGTCTGGCACTCAGTACGTTACTGAAGGCTGTTTATCAGTTCCAGGTAAATGGGGTGAAGTAACTCGTCCTAAAACGGTAACGGTAAAATTTAAAGACAGATACGGCGTTGAGCATAAAATAAAAGCAAAAGACTTTTTTGCTCAAGCAGTTTGCCACGAAAACGACCATTTAAACGGCGTTTTATATATCGACAAAGCAGAAAATTTAAGAAACAGTTCAAAATAAAGGTGAAAAATGAAGATAGTGTATTTAGGCACGCCTGACTTTTCGGTAAAACCACTTGAAAGTATTTTAAATAGCCGTCACGAAGTTTTAGCCGTTGTTACTCAACCAGACAAGCCGGTTGGAAGAAAGGCTATAATTACTCCGTGCGACGTTAAGCGTTTTGCTATTGAAAAGGGGTTAAAAACTTTATCATACAATAAAATTCGCGTTGAAGGGGTTGACGACCTTAAAGCGTTAAATCCTGATATTATGGTTACTTGCGCTTACGGTCAAATTTTATCGCGCGAAATTTTAGATATACCTAAATACGGCGTTATTAACGTGCACGCATCGTTACTGCCTAAATACCGTGGTTCATCGCCTATACAATGGTCGATTATTAACGGTGAAACTGAAACGGGCGTAACAATTATGCAAACTGAAGAAGGCGTTGATACGGGCGCAATAATTTCACAACAAAAAACTCAAATTTTACCTACCGAAACTGCTGGTGAACTTTTTGATAGATTATCGGTTATAGGCGCTAATCTTATAGTTAAAACGCTTGACGATATTGAGGCTGGTAATTACGCTACTAAAGAGCAAAATCACGCTTTGGCAACTCATACGTCAATTTTGAAAAAACAAGACGGAATAATCAATTTTAACGCCTCTGCCGGCGAAGTTTATAACCTTATTCGTGGGTTAAATCCTTGGCCGGTTGCCTTTACTTACTTAGGTGGTAAAACGCTTAAAATATATAGCGCAACGGTTGTTGACGGCGTTGGTAAGGCAGGCGAAATTATCGCATACGATAAAACTAACGGGTTTATTGTTGCAACTAGTAATAAAGCGTTAAAAATTAACGAACTTCAACTTGAAGGTAGCAAAAAAATGAGCGCAAGCGAATTTATGCTTGGTAGAAAATTAACAGTAGGTCAAATTCTTGGTGAATAAATGCTAATTACTTATTACGACGCGTACTCCGTTTTAACCAAAGTTTATTCAAACGGCGCGTTTATTAAACAAGCTTTTTTAGATACCGTTATTGAAGAAAAAAATCGTTCGGCAACAACTAAAATTTGCTACGGTGTTTTAGATAAAGATATTACGCTTAGTTACGTTATTAAGCGTTTAGCCCCTAAAACTCCTAAACTTGCCGTTAGAATTTTGCTTAAAATAGCGTTGTATTCAATAATTTATTTAAAAGCTCCGTCACACGCTGTTATCAACACTACCGTTGAACTTATCAAAAAACTTGGTAAGGGTGGAACTTCGGGGTTTGTAAACGCTACGCTTAGAAATTATTTGCGTAACCCAGTTGAAATTCCTACGGGTGATAGCGCGTTTGATATTTCAATTAGGTATTCTTGCCCAGAATTTATCGTTAATAAGTTAATTTTGGGTTACGGGCTTAACCAAACTAAAGATATTTTAAGCGCCGATACTGAAAGAACTTTTATTAGGTTTAATAAGGGTATTGACGGCGAAAAATACTTACTTGAAAAGGGCAAAACCTTTGAAAAAACTCCGTTTGACAACGTTTTTTACGTTAAAAACTTTAAAATGGACGGTGATTTTTACGAAGGTATTTACACCTTCCAGTCGGTAGGTAGCGTGGCTATTTGCAACGGCGTGTTGCACGACAAAAATAACGTAGATTATAAAAACTTTGCTTTACTTGACGCTTGCTCTGCGCCAGGTGGTAAAGCAGTATATTTAAGCGATTATTTTTCTACCGTTACAGCGTGCGACGTGCACGAACATCGCGTTTCTCTTATAAATTCGTACGCAAGCCGTATGAATAAGGGTAACGTTACTGCAATTTTGAGCGACGCAACCGTGGTAAATGAAAATTTTATTGATAAATTTAACGTTGTTTTAGTTGACGCTCCTTGCAGTGGCACGGGCGTTATTAAAGACAACCCAGATATTAAGCTTAATCGCACTGAAAATAGTATTAACGAACTTACTACTATTCAAAAAAACATACTTAACGTTAACGCTAAATACGTAAAAAAGGGTGGATATTTGTGTTATTCTACTTGTTCACTTCTTCGTGAGGAAAACGACGGCGTTATTAAAGAATTTTTAAAAAATAATACCGATTTTAGTGAAGAAGTGGTTGAAAGCCCACTTTCAAGCGTTAAACTTGACTACGGCTTACAATTTTTACCAAACCTTTCACTTGGCGCAGGGTTTTACTTTGTAAAACTTAAAAGGAATTAACCGTGAAAATTTTAAACGACCTTACTTTAGATGAACTTAAAATTTTAATGGAATCGCTTGGCGAAAAGAGTTTTCGCGCTGGGCAAATTTTTCGCGCGCTTTCACTTGGTAAAAGTATTAGTGAAATTACCGAACTATCTTTACCGTTACGCCAAAAATTAACTGAAATTTACGTTGATACGCCAGTTAAACTTATTAAAAAATTAGTTTCTAAAGATGGTACTGAAAAATACCTTTTAGCCCTTTACGACGGTAACGTAGTTGAAGGCGTGTATATGAAAAATAGGTACGGCAATACAGAGTGTTTGTCAACTCAAGTAGGTTGCCGTATGGGTTGTAAGTTTTGCGCGTCAACGATAGGTGGTTTAGTTAGAAATTTAACTGCCGGTGAAATGTACGCAACCGTTTGCTTAATTAATAAAATTAACGGAGGAACGCTTGATAAAAGAGCAGTTACTAATATCGTATTAATGGGTAGTGGCGAGCCCTTTGACAATTACGATGAAACGGTTAAGTTTTTACGCCTTGTGTCTTGTAAAGACGGGCTTAACGTTAGTTTAAGAAACATAAGCTTATCTACTTGTGGTTTAGTGCCTGAAATGATAAAGTTTGCTGAAGAGGGGTTGCCGGTTAACCTTACCGTGTCACTACATCAGCCGTTTAACGATAAACGTAAACATTTAATGCCGATAGCAAAAGCGTATTCTATCGAGCAAATTTTGTCAGCGTGCGATAATTATTTTAATAAAACTGGCAGACGTTATATTTTTGAATATTCGCTTGTTAAGGGTGAAAATGACGACCGTCAGTCAGCCGACGAACTTATTAAAATTTTAAAGGGTAAGCCTTGCCACGTTAACATAATTAGGCTTAACGAAGTTAAAGAAAACGGCTTGAAAGCAACTACTGAAAAAGAGGCTTACGCCTTTGCAAGTTACCTTGAAAATGCAGGGCTTTCTGCAACCGTTAGAAGACTTAACGGCGCTGATATCGACGGCGCTTGTGGACAACTTCGCAGAAGTTATTTAGATAATTAAAAATATTAAAAATTAGCGATTATATCGCAAAATATACAAATTTTTACAAGGAGAAAAGTATGGTAAAAATAGCACCATCAATATTATCGGCTAACTTTGCTACAATGGGCGAAGCAGTAAAAGAAATCGCGCGTGACGGCGCTGACCTTATTCACGTTGACGTTATGGACGGAGTGTTCGTTCCTAACTTAACTTTTGGCTTTAAAATGATTAAAGATATTAAGCCTTTAACCAACGTTCCACTTGACGTTCACTTAATGATAACTGAGCCTGAAAGATATATTGACGAGTTTATAAAATCAGGCGCTGATATACTTACTATTCATTACGAAGCAGTAAAAACAGATATTGTTAGCGTGCTTAAAAAAATTCGTGAGTTAGGTGCTAAAAGTGCAATTTCAATTAAGCCTGATACCGACGTTAGCGTGCTTAAAGAATTTTTGCCTTACGTTGATATGATTTTACTTATGAGCGTTTACCCGGGTTTTGGTGGACAAAAGTTTATTGAAGAATCGGTTGAACGCGCTAAACAAATTTCGTTAATGATTAAAGAAAGTGGCTTTGATATCGACTTTGAAATTGACGGTGGTATTACCGAAGAAAACGTTCGTAGGGTAAAAGATGCAGGTGTAAACGTTATAGTTGCAGGTTCTACCGTATTTAAAGCGAAAGATAAAAAGGTAGCCATTAGTAGCCTTAGAAACAACTAAATTCAAATTAAAAAACCTTGCGATTTCGCAAGGTTTTTTACATTTTTCTAAGCATATTACCAGTTTGAAGATGTTTTATTAAAAATGGGAAGTTTTTGCCCGAATTAAATCGTACGGTAACGTAGTTTTCACTAATTTGGGTAATTTTACCTTCGCCAAAGGTTAAATGCCTAACTTTAACCCCAACGCTCATCCACGAAAGTGACGGTGGTAACGAGGTTGATGCAGTAGGTTTTACTGTGTTGCCTAAAAAGTTTGTTTTAAACTGTTCTTTTTTATTAAATAAGTCGTTAATATAAGTAGAATCGATATACTTATTTTCAAATACGGTAAGGGTGTTTTTTGCCCTTGTAATACCTACGTAGAATACGCGACGTTCTTCTTCTAAAATCTTTTCCTTTTCTTTATTAGAAAGGGTAGACTTAACTTCGGCAGGGAAAACGCCGTCAATAACGTCAAGTAGATAAACGTTATTATATTCTAAACCCTTACTTGAGTGAATAGTTGATAAAATAAACTTGCACTTAGGGTCGTATTCTTTGTTCTTAAGTATGTTTTGAAGTTCGTTTAAACGGTTTAATAATCCAACTATTGACGTTTCTTGACGGGCAAGCGCAAATAAAATATCAAGTTTATTAGGTTTAATACCGTTACTATCTAAATACTTTCTGTAACCAAGTTTTAAAAGTTTATTAAGCGCAACTTGTGCAGGGTCTTTTAAAATTTCGTGAAAGTCGTAAAATATTTTAACGCACTGATTAATTTGCTTAGCGCTTAACACAAGCGACGTATTTATCGCTTGAGGAATAGAAATACCCTTTTTAGCAGCGTAGTCGGCAATAGTATACGCTTGTTCTTTACGCATGTAAAAGTTAATTTTTGTGTAAATTTGCTTAAATAATGCGTAATCGCGCTGATTTACCATAAAATTAATGATATTTTTAATATCAATTACAATACGGCTAGTGAAAAAGGCGTAATCGTCGTTTCTAACACGGTAGTTAATTTTATTGCGTTCAAGCAAGTCAATAACAGGAATAGCGTGTTCGTTATCGTGGTATAAAACGGCAGTTTCGTCGGTGCAATTTTTAGCAACTTCAAGTAACTTATAGTATTGCGAAAATCTACTTTCAACTACAATTTTGTTAACTTCACTGCCACTATCTCTAACAGCCGTCATATTCTTTTTATTACGGTTTGAGTTTAACGCGATAACTCTATTTGCCGAACTAACTATTTCAGGAGTGCTACGATAATTTGTTTCTAAAAACAACGTTTTAGCGTTTTCATAGTCGTTTTTAAAACTCATAAGCGCGTCAGGATACGCCGCACGGAAACCGTAAATACTTTGGTCTTCGTCACCAACCATAAAAAGGTTAGGGCGTGGGCCGGCAATAGTTTTAATAATTTCGTGTTGAATTTTTGACGTGTCTTGCGCTTCGTCAACGCAAACGTAACGATATTTTGCTTGAATTTCGTTTAAAATTTCAGGTTGAGTTTGTAAAATTTTAAGTGCAAACACAAGTTGGTCGTCAAAATCCATAAGCTTGCGTTCGTTAAGCGTTTCGACGTACGCTTTATAAATATCGTAAATAGGAATATCTGCCGACGGGTATTTTTTAACTTCGTCGTCAGTCATCATCATATTTTTAAAGTAGGTTATAAGCGTTTTAATTTGCTTAATTTCGCCTTCGGTAGCATAGTCGCCCGTAACGGTGTGGAAAATATTACTAATAATTTTAGTAGAAGTTTCGTCAGCGTCGTTAATAAGGGTGAAAGGTCTACGACCAGTTAACTTTTCAAACCTGCCTATAATAGCGTATGAAAGGGCGTTAATAGTTTTAAATTCAAGCCCTTCAGCTAATTCTTCACCAAAAATACTAACAAACCTTTCACGCATATCGTTAGTGGCGGCAACGGTGTAGGTCATTGTTAAAATGCGTTCAGGGTTGATGTTACGGCAAGCAATCATATAACCTATTCTAGATACTAAAGTGTAAGTTTTACCACTGCCAGGAACGGCTAAAAGTAAAATAGCGCCGTCAGTTTGAGTAACTGCGACTTCTTGCTCTTTATTAAGATTAAGTTTGTATTTTTTTGAAAACTCTAAAAAATTCATAATTTGCTATATAATATCTATAAAAGTTATATTTACCTAATTATATAACGAATTTTAGTTTTTGTCAATAATATTTAAAAAAATAAAAAGCACTTGCGCGTGCAAGTGCTTATGGTAGCCCCAAGGGGAATTGCTCCACTTCGTTATCACGCCGGGGTTGCAAACAGTAGGTGTCTACTGTTTGGTTTACAACTTCCAACCCGTTCAATTCCCAAATAAGCAAATAAAAA
>JAGBYC010000079.1 GCA_017628935.1 Clostridia bacterium
TGCTGTTCATATAGAACATACCGCATCTGTCAGCTTCTTGTTGGATAGCTTCTTGTGCTTGTTTTTTAGTACCTACAAAAAGTACTGTTTTACCTGCTTTTACGGTTTCAACTACGAATTTGTAAGCCTTTTCGATTTCTTCAACAGTGAGTTGAAGGTCAACAATATGAATATTGTTACGTGCACCGTAAATGTACTTTTTCATTTTCGGATTCCATCTTGAAGTTTGGTGACCGAAATGAACGCCTGCTTCGAGCAACTGTTTCATTGAACAAACTGCCATAATAAAATATACCTCCGTTATTCCTCCCGATATAAGTTTTTGCCCATAACTACCTTGGCGTGAGTTAGATTTTGCCTTGGCAACGGTTTATGGAACTTATCCGGTGCGAATTTTTGCTTTAGTATCTTACCATATTTTTTTGATTTTGGCAACGATTTTTCTGCCCTTATATAAATTTATTTATAATTTTTTATTTTTAACCTGCTTTTAAGGGCGTTTTAAGGGTGCGTAAAATGCTAAATTCTATTTACAAACGAATATTTGTGTGCTAAAATACAAACTATGAAAATATGTGGGTGAAACTATGAATTTATCACTTTTGTACGGCGAAAACGCCAACCTTAATTACTACGAAAATAGAATAAACGCTTTAAAAACTGCTTTTATAAACGGCGAAGGCTACGAGCCTACTCACCTTTTTTCATCACCTGGTAGAGCAGAAATTTTAGGTAATCATACCGACCACAACAACGGCTTAGTTATGGTTGCGTCTATTAGCGTAGACGTTATAGCGTGGGCTTCAAAAAGAACTGACAATATAGTTAAAGTTTGTAGCGAAGGTTTCGACGACGTTATTGTTGACTTAACTTCATTAGAAGTTAACCCTAACGAATACGGCAACTCTAACGCGTTAGTTCGTGGCGTAGCAAAAGCAATAACTGACCGTAATTATAAGTTAAACGGTTTTACGGCGTACACTACAAGCGATATATTTAAAGGCGCAGGCGTATCGTCGTCGGCTGCGTTTGAAGTTTTAATAACTGAAATTTTCAACGCTTTATATTTAAACGGCGCTATCACACCTATTGAGCGCGCAATAATTTCTCAGTACGCTGAAAATGCTTATTTTGGTAAACCATGTGGACTTCTTGACCAAAGTGGTATTTCAATAGGCAACCTTACTAAGTTAGATTTTAACACTCCGTCAAAACCCGATGTAAACGTTTTAAACGCTCCTGACGGATACAGCATAGTAATAACTAATACGGGTGGCAATCACGCCGACTTAACTACGCACTACGCCGATATTAGAAAAGAAATGGAAGAAGTTGCAAGTTGTTTTGGTAAAAAAGTATTGCGTGACGTAAACTATAACGAATTTTTAACGCATATGCCGTCGCTTAAACGCCGTTTTTCTGGCAGAGCAATTCTTCGCGCAATGCATTATTTTAATGAAAACGAAAGAGTTTTACAAGCCGAAAACGCACTTATAAACGGAGATACTAAAAAGTTTTTAGAATGCGTTAACTTGTCTGGCATATCTTCAATAAATCTTTTACAAAACTGCTACGTTCCGGGCGAAACAACGCAACCTATTTTATTAGCAATAGAATATTCACGCCAAATTATACGTGACGGCGCAGTTAGAGTTCACGGTGGCGGATTTGCAGGCACTATTATAGCGTTTGTTAGCGATAGTGAGGTTGACGA
The DNA here is from genome assembly GCA_017628935.1 of Clostridia bacterium. Lineage (GTDB taxonomy): Bacteria > Bacillota > Clostridia > Christensenellales > Borkfalkiaceae > HGM11412. The sequence continues at coordinate 1,715 of JAGBYC010000079.1, forward strand.
ATACGCTAATAAAATGCAAAATCTTTTTGGTAAAGGTAACGTTTTTAAAGCCGTTGTTAGAAAGGTTGGAACAACGCAAGTTAAATAACCTATTTTAACCTAAAATAAGACAAAACTTAATAAAATTTTCAACCCGTAAAGTGTTATAAAAAAATTGCGTACGGTTTACGCCTACGTAATAACTACTTACGGGTATTTTTATGTTAAAAACTAAATTTACGTATAAAACTGTGCTTGACGGAATAGTTTTTTTGTTTATTTGTACTGCGCTTAATAAGTCGCTTAACGGATATTGTTTTTTAAGTTTGCCCTATTTTATAGCAAGTTGCTATAATAAGAAAAACCCTTTGTTTTTTAGCGTTTTATTTTTAATTTCGTTTATACTTATTTCAAATTACAATATATTGATTGCCAGCACCTTATCAGCAGTTATATTAAGTATAATTTTTATTATTTACAACGCCAAAAACAAGCAAGTTGGTGGCGAAATTATTATATATTCTATACTGTCGTGCCTACCATACGTATTTTTGCGTGGCGACGTTAATTTGGTTGAAACGGTTATAAAAAGCGTAATTTCAGTAGTTTTATCAATAATTTTTATACCTGCAGTAAACTTAATTTCAGTTAGCCGATTTAAAAATAAAATTGACGCTTCAAGTTACGTTTGTTTAGCCGTTTTAGTTTTCCCCGTTGAAATGGGCGTAATAAGGCTGTTTTCAGTTTTTGTTTTAAAAGGTTTAGTGCTTTTTGCCATACTTTTTTGTGGCGTTATATATAAAAACCAGTTTGTTTCAGTTGTGGTAGCGATAATTTTAGGTATAGCGCCAAGCGTGTTTGAAAGCACTTTTTCATACCTATCAGCCTTTTCGATAATAGCAGTTTTATCGTCACTTTTTATAAAAAATTCACGCATTGTTTCTGCCTTTTCAGTTTTAGCGTTAGATACCGTTTTTTTAGTTTTACTTAAAGCCTACGGTAGTTTTACTACCGTTGACGTGTTTTATTCGATAATTCCTATAATAATTTTCTTGTTTATTCCTAAAGGAGTTATTGATAAAGTGCAAAAGGTTTTTTATTCTTTTAACGAAAAGGCCTTATCAAAATACGCCATAAACAAAACAAGAAACGCCCTATCTAATAAGCTTTACGGGGTTAGCGACGTGTTTAACGAAATGCACGCTTCGTTTACAAAACTTAAAGAAACGGTTAGTGGGCAAAGCGAACTTATGCTTAGAGTTTGCGATGAAATTATATATTCCGTTTGCAATAACTGTCCGTCAAAAGCACGGTGCAGAAACAAAAACTTTCCGTCAACTGACGAACTTATGAAAATAGTTTCAGTTGGCGTTGCTAAAAATCGCGTGTCACTTATCGACTTAACTAAAACTTTTACCGAAAATTGCAGTTACACTAACAGCGTTATTTTTGAAATGAACGCGCTTATTACTAAATACAAAGAAAAAATTAAAGAACTTGACGACTTATCTAAGGGTAAAGAACTTATTAAAATGCAGTCGGAAGGAATAGCCGAAGTTTTAAAAGGTATGGCGTTTGATATGTCTAAAACGCTAACCTACGATACCGAACTTGAAAAAAAGTTATTTTCTGCGCTTAGAAAAAACGGCGTAACGGCAAGCGAAATTATGGTGTATAACGATTTTGGCGACGTTGAAGTTGACTTCGTTTTGCCTAAGTCGTGTTTAAATAAAAGCACTTTTATAAAAACGGTTAGTAACGTGCTTCAAAAAGAAATGAGCGTAGTTTCAAAAACGGGGCTAAGCGAAAGTAGTTGCGCCGTATCGCTAAAAGCGTCGCCTGAAACGGACGCGTCGTTCGGGCTTGCTATTTCTAATAAAGACGGGTCTAAAAAATCTGGCGACACGCATTCTTTGTTAAAAATTAGTGAAGGTAAGTTTTTAATTGCTTTGTCTGACGGTATGGGTAGTGGCGCAAAAGCGCAAAACACGTCGGCAACGGCAATATCACTAATAGAATCGTTTTATAAAGCCGGACTTAACAGCAATTTAATTTTAAGTATGGTTAATAAAATTCTTGCCCTTAATACCGACGATAATTTTTCTGCTATGGACGTTTTAACAATCGATTTATTTAATTTATCTGCCGACTTTATTAAAATAGGCGCGCCACAAAGTTACGTTATAACGGATACTTGCATTAAGCTTATTGAAGGCAACTCGCTTCCCCTTGGCATATTAGACGACCTTAAACCAACCGGTTGTACTACCGACCTAAGTTTAGGTAGCACCATAGTTTTAATTACCGACGGAATTAGCGAGGCCTTTACGTCGTCTACCGATTTTATTAACTATTTACAATCGGTAAGCAGTAAAAATCCACAAACGCTTGCAGACGGAATTTTAAATAAGGCAATAGAACTTAACGGTGGCGTTAAAAAAGACGATATGACGGTGCTTTGCGTAAGAATTTTTAAAAAACAAAGTCATAAAACGGTTGCGTAAACTAAATCTGGTGGTATATTTTAGGTAGCGTCTTGAATTTATAAAGGATACGCAGTATTTTACTGCTAAATTTTAACGACCAACTTTTTTGGCGTCGTTACGGCTGAAAAATTCGCTTTAAAATGCTTGCATTAGAGTATGAGTGAAAGTGAAATTATATCTATTTTAAGTAAATTCAGCGTGGAAATTATTTTGCTAGCAGGGTTAACCAGTATTTTTACGGGCATACTTAAAAAATACTTGCCTGCTACTTTAAAAAATCTTACTCACTTATTACCTTTTTTACTTGGCGTAGCAGTTTACGCGTGCTATTCGTATTTAGTGTTGAAGTCGCTTGACCTTTCTGCAATTTTAAAAAGCGGGGTTCAAATAGGTGGTGTGGCGATATTAATGTACGCCCTTATAAAGCAACTATTTAAAAAGTCGTCAAACGCTAAAAACGCTATTTATGATATTTTAAAAGGTTTCGTTGACGAAGCATCTTTACAAGGTACGGTTAACCGTATTATTAAAGAGTTTGACTCTGCTGTGAAAAACGGCACTGTAGCAACGCCTACGATAACTAAAATTGTTGCTGAAACTTCTTCGGTAACAGAATCAGAAAGCAATACGTTAGGCCTTTTAATAGTAAAAACTTTAAACGCTCTTACAAAAACTAATAAGGCGAAAACAACAAATAGTAAGTAAGATAATTTAAAACGCGTGCTTATGCACGCGTTTTTTCTTGCCAAAATTTGCAACACGCATATTTTTATAAAAACTGAAAAAAGTATTAGTATGAAAATATTTAGTGATATTAATAAAAATTTACATCACGCTAAATCGCTTATAAATTCTGACGATTTTATAATTTTTAACTTTAAAACGGCTGATAAAAACGCCGTGGCTATATATCTTGAAAATTTATGCGATAAAGAAGTTTTAGGCAAACAAGCAATTTACAAACTTTCTATGGCTAATTCTATTAGCAACGTAGACGACGTTACTAAAAATATCGACCACCCCGAAGTTACTGAAGTTTACGAATTTAACGAAGTTACTTCTAAACTATTAAACGGCGACGGAGTTATTTTCGTTGACGGCCTTAACACTGCCGTGTCGGTAGCACCTAAGAAAGTTACTATGCGCGCTATTACCGAACCACCTACAAGTTCGGTTATGAAAGGCCCTCGTGAAGGGTTTGTTGAAAATATACAAACTAACCTTGCGCTTATTCGTAATAGGCTTAGAACTGAAAACTTTTGCTATAAAAAGTTTACCGTTGGTAAATATTCTAAAACTCTTACTGGACTTGTGTATTTAAAAGGCGTTGCTAACGAAAAAACCGTTCAACGCTTAAGCGAAAAACTTAAAAACATTACCGTTGACGGAATTATTGATAGTTCTTACGTTATAAAATGCATTTCTGATAGAAAAACGTCGCTTTTTCGTGAAGTAGGAGCAACTGAAAAACCTGATATTTTATGCGCTAAACTGCTTGAAGGAAGAATAGGTATTATAGTTGACGGTTCGCCTATAATTTTAACTGCGCCCTTTTTACTGCTTGAAGACTTTCAAAACGCTGAAGACTACTACTCTAACGTTTATAGGGCTAACGTTTCAAGGTTTTTAAGGCTTATTTCAGTTATAATTGCCGTTATGTTACCTGCATTTTTTGTGGCGTCGCAACTGTTTCACCTTCAATTTATTCCACTTAACTTTTTGCTTACGATAGTTAGTAGTATAAAAGGAATTCCGCTGTCGCCAAGCGTTGAAATGTTTTTTACCTTGCTAATTTTTGAACTGTTAAACGAAGCCAGCTTGCGTATGCCAAGATACGTTGGTATCGCTATGTCGGTAGTGGGTGCGCTTGTGTTAGGCGAAACGGCCGTGAACGCAGGCATAGTATCCACTCCTACTATTATGATAGTAGCGTTATCAGGAATTTGCTTATATACCATACCTGATATGATAGAAACGCTATCAGTTTTAAGGATAATGTTTTTAGTAGTTGCAGGCGCGATAGGTGCGTACGGCATAATACTGCTTTTTTGCGCGTTAATAACCTATCTTGCCAGCCTTGACAGTTTTGGAACGCCTTATCTTGCGCCGTACTCACCACTTATTTTACGCGACTTGCAAGACGGGTTTACTTTAAGTTTTTTTGCCGAACAAAAGCGTAGACCTAAATCAATTAAAAGCAGTAACGTTACAAGAAGGAGGTTTAATTTAGATGAAGAATAAAGTAACCGCCCTTGAATTAGCGTTTATACTTTTTACTATAAATATTGCCGGTAAAGTTCACGCTTTGCCGTCGATACTATCAGGTTTTGCCGATGAAAGTTTGTGGGTTATTGCGCTTATAAACTACGCCATCGACTTTGTTTTACTAATAATTGTTTTAAGCATTTTAAATAAAATTCGTGGGCGCAGTTTTTACGACGTTTTAATTGAAAAGTTTGGAAAAGTAACGGGAAAAGTTATAGTTTTTATATTAGTTGCGTTTTTAATTGCAAAATCGTTTATACCTTTTATAGAACAAAAAAATTCTATTGAATTAACCTTTTACGAAACACAACCAACTAACTTTACATTTTTACCCGTGTTTATTATAGTTTTTTATTTTGCTTTAAAGGGGCTTTGGTCTTTTTCAAAAAGCGTAGCAATAATTTTTTGGGGGCTTATAATAGGCTCTACGATAATACTTTTACTATCGTTAAGCGCAGTTGACTTTGAAAGGCTTTTGCCATTTTTTGCTAAGCCTTTTTATGAAATTGCAAACGGCTCTATTAAAACTCTTATTTGGTTTGGCGACCCGTTATATTTACTATTCTTTTCAAAACACGTTGATAAAAGTGAAAAACTAAACGGTAAAATTATTACTTCTTACGCTATTTCTGCCGTGGTTTATTTGGTAGGGTTAGTTTTCTTTTACGCCGTGTTTGAAAATATTGCCGTGCGCCAGTATTTTGCTCCACTTAAAATGAGTAAATATTCAGTAACGCTATCTAATATAGGTAGGTTTGATTATATAGGAACACTTTTAATAGTAACGGCAAACGTTTATTCTTTAGCGCTACCTATAATAGTTGCGTCAAACTTAGTTGAAAACTTATTTAAATTTAAAAGTAAATACGTTGCTCCACTTATAGTTACGGGCGCTTGTTTTATATTAACGCTAATTACAAGCCACGGGTTTTTTGCTCACCTTAATTTTATGCAAACTTACGGCGTGTGGTTTTTAATAATTGTAACTTACGGCTTACCTATAATTTTGTGGACGCTTATTAGGAGAAATAAAAATGAACGTATTTAAACGGGCTAAGTTTATAGCCATAATATTTTTAATAATATTCTTTTTCTTTTTTACTAACGACTTTAACACCGTTAACATTGAAAAA
>JAGBYC010000080.1 GCA_017628935.1 Clostridia bacterium
AGGCTTTAGAAACAAGCAAGACGAGGCTCACAAAATATTTTGGACACAATTGACCTTGTTTCGATTTTATTGAACGTAATAAAGGCTTAGTTGCAAGCAGAACGAGGCTCGCAAGCAGAAACATTGAAACTAACCTTTTTGGTTGTTGAAATGTTGTATAAGGCTTTAGAAACAAGCAAGACGAGGCTCACAAAATATTTTGGACACAATTGACCTTGTTTCGATTTTATTGAACGTAATAAAGGCTTAGTTGCAAGCAAAACGAGGCTCGCAAGCAGAAACATTGAAACTAACCTTTTTGGTTGTTGAAGTGTTGATGCGTAGCAGTAAACGAAGTTATGCGCAGTAAATAAGCCTTTATTTATAAAGACTTATAATAAAGCCTACAATGACAATACCCCTCAAAATTAGGGTCGGCTATCTGGTCGCGAAACTCTTTACACATACATACGTTATCTTCTATTTTTTGAATACGGCAAGGACAGTATCCATCTTTCTTCTTAAGCGCCTCACGAAGCGCATTTACAATTTTTTCATCTTTATTAAATTCTATTTTCATAAGCACCCTTAAAAGAACATTAAGCCTAAAAGTGCCGACACTAAAATAAGTGGTATGGCTGGCAAGTTCTTGTTTTTAAAAAATTTGAATACGTAGTTAACGGCTATTATTATCGCGGTTACGATAATTGACGTAACGTCGAAACTAGGTAAAACGGTAAAGTCGCCAAAGTTTACGTACAAGCACTTTACTATTATAAGCAAACCCGTTGAAATTATTAAGCCTATTACGAAAGGTTGAACGCCGTTCATAAACCCTTTCACCCATTTATTTGATGAAAAGTTTTTAAGCAACGCCGAAATTATAAGCATAATAATAAACGCAGGTAATACCACGGCAACGGTTGCAATTAAACTACCTAAAATTCCACCGTATTCAGCACCTATAAAGGTTGCAATATTTACGGCGAACGGACCAGGCGTACTTTCGGCAACGCCTACAAAATTTAAAAACATTTCAGCGTTTAAATAGCCTTTATTTACTATTTCACCTTCAATAAGTGGAATAGTGCCGTAACCACCACCAAACGTAAATAAACCTATTTTGAAAAACACATAGAAAAGTTCAAGCAAACTCATACGCGTTCACCTCCGTTTTCTATATTTTCACCAGTATTTTTTACGTTTAAATCATCTGTTTTGGTGGACTTTTTACGGTAATTTTTGATAGTTGTAGCACCCGTGATTATAAGCCCAAGCGCGCCACCTATAAGCACCACGTAAAGAGCCGAAAAGTTAATTGCAAGTATAGAAAATAGTATCATAATTACCGTAACTAACAAGCACGAAATTACGTTATACTTAGTTTTCCCAAGGCGTTTAAACATTTTAATTCCCGCTAAAGTAATAAGTACGCCAACGCCACATTGAATACCTTTAAACGCTTTTTGAACTAAAGTTAAAGCCATAAACTCATTGAAAAAAAGCGATATTAAAAATATTATAATAAACGACGGTAAAACAACGCCTATGGTAGCAAAAACACTACCTAAAATCCCTGCTTTTTTATAACCTATATAGGTTGCAGAGTTAACGGCAATAGGCCCTGGGGTACTTTCGGCAATTGCTACCATTTCAAGCATTTGATTTTGGGTAAGATATCCCCTTTTCGAAACGAATTCTTCTTCAAAAATGGAAATCATAGCATACCCGCCACCGAAAGTGGTAAGACCTATTTTAAAAAATATTAAAAATAATTTTAACGCCTTTTTCAAGTTTTCCATAAAAGCATTGTAGCATAATATTATTTTTCTTGCAACGATTTACGTTTTATTATTGACTTTTTATTATAATATGCTAAAATATTTATGTATAAGGGGCGTAGTATGACTTTTATTAGCGATACCGTTAAATTTAATCACGCCGGCGTTAAAATTATAGCGCACCGCGGTTATAAAAGCGTTGAAATTGAAAATACCCTTCAAGCCTTTCAGTTTTCATCAAAAACTTCTGCTTACGGCATTGAAACAGACGTTAGGCTAACTGGTGACGGTAAATTTATCGTTGTTCACGACGGCGACCTTAAACGTTTAGCTGGGATAGACGGCGTTACGGTAGAAAACACAAGTTTTGATGCTTTACGCCAAATACCATTACTTAACAAACAAGGCGATTTTGACGCAAACTATCATTTACCAACGGTTGAAGAATACATTTTTGCTTGTAAACAAGCAAATAAGCAAGCAATTTTAGAAATTAAAGAAATTGATTATGAAAACTCTAAACGCCTTGCCACTTTAGTTAGCGACTTAGGTTATTTAGATAAAACCACCTTTATTTCGTTTAGTGAAGATAGCCTTCACGCCGTTAGAGAAGTTTCGCCTAATCAAAGCGTTCAGCTTTTAGTAAACGACTTTGATATTGCGCTTATACCTAAACTTGTAATAAATAAGTGGGATTTAGATATTAAATATTCCGCTTTAACTAAAGAGCGTATTGACGCTTTACACGAACTTAACGTTAAAGTTAATTGCTTTACCGTTAATCATAAAGACGTTGCCGAGCTATTAGTTTTTTGGGGCGTTGATATGATAACTAGCGATAACTTAGAATAATTTAAACCATTTTTTAAAGGAGAACATTATGCAAATGACTTTTAGATGGTACGGCGAAGGTAACGACCGTATCAAGTTGTCAGACATTAAGCAAATTCCGGGCGTAACAGGCATAGTTTGGGCATTACACGATAAAATGCCGGGCGAAGTTTGGACGGAAGAAGAAATTAAAAAGGTTAAAGATCAATGTGATAAATACGGTTTTAATATCGACGTAGTTGAATCAGTTAACGTTCACGACGATATTAAAATAGGTTTACCAACGCGTGATAAATACATTGAAAACTACAAAACTTGTATTCGTAACCTTTCTAAATTTGGCGTAAAAGTTATTTGCTATAACTTTATGCCTATCTTCGACTGGACAAGAAGTAACCTTTTCCACGAAGTTGGCGACGGCTCTACTGCTCTTTTCTATGAAAAGAATATGATTCAAGACGATTACAACGCGATGGCTGAATACATTTTAAACTTTACTGAAAAGTATAATATGTCTTTCCCTGGTTGGGAACCTGAACGTATGGCTAAACTTGACGAACTTTTCAAAGCTTACGAAGGCGTAACTAAAGAAAAACTTTGGGAAAACTTAAAATACTTCTTAGAAGCAATTATGCCTACTTGTGAAGAATGCGATATTAAAATGGCTATTCATATGGACGATCCACCTTGGGACATCTTCGGCTTGCCACGTCTTTTAGTTGACGAACCAAGCATTGAAAGATTTTTAAAGATGGTTGATAATCCTTACAACTGCTTAACGCTTTGCTCTGGTAGTTTAAATGCTAACCCAGATAATAACGTTGCCGAAATAGTTAAAAAACACTGCGATAGAATTGCTTTTGCGCATATTAGAAACGTAAAACACTTCCCTAACGGCGACTTTTCTGAAGCAAGCCACCGCGACTGCGACGGCGACACTGGTATTATTGAAATCTTAAAAGCTTACCACGACGGTGGCTTTAACGGTTATATCCGCCCTGACCACGGTAGACATTTATGGGACGAAAAGCCTGGTAACGTTCGCCCTGGTTACGGTCTTTACGACAGAGCGCTTGGTATTATGTACATGCTTGGCGTTTGGGATTTACTTGATAACTTAAAAAAATAATTTATGATAAGAGGTGAAAATATGATTAATCTTCCTTTAAACATTGATTTTAACGGTAAAGTTGTAGTTGTTACTGGTGCTGGTGGTCTTATTTGTGGCGCTATGGCGCGCGCATTTGCTCAAAGTGGTGCTAAAGTTGCCGCTTTAGACCTTAATGAAGACGCTGTTAAAGCACTTGCTAACGAACTTAAAGCTGAAGGCTTTATTTGTGAAGGCTATAAAGCAAACGTATTAGAACCTGAAAGCCTTGAAGCAGTTCACCAAGCAGTTTTAAAAGACTTAGGTAAATGCGATATTTTAGTTAACGGTGCTGGTGGTAACAACCCACGTGCTACTACTGATAACGAATATCAACACGAAGCAAAAGAAGGTGGTAAATCGTTCTTCGACTTAGAACCTAACGGTGTTGACTTCGTTTTCAAACTTAACTTCCAAGGCACGTTATTACCAACTCAAATTTTTGCTAAAGATATGGTTGAGAACAAAAGTGGCTGTATTTTAAACGTTTCTTCAATGAACGCTTACACTCCACTTACTAAAATTCCTGCTTATTCTGCTGCTAAGGCTGGTATTTCTAACTTTACTCAATGGCTTGCTACTCACTTTGCAGGTACGGGTATTCGTTGTAACGCAATTGCGCCAGGCTTCTTAGTTTCAGCACAAAACTACAAACTTTTATATAACGAAGACGGTACGCCTACTGCAAGAAGCGCTAAAATTTTAAAAGGCACTCCTATGAACAGATTCGTTGATTCTAACGAACTTTTAGGCGCTACTTTATTCCTTTGCGACGACAAGTCTGCATCGGCTATTACAGGCGTAGTTCTTCCTATCGACTGTGGTTTCGCAGCATACTCAGGTGTATAATGAATAAGTTTTTTGACGACAATCTTTTGCTTTATTCAAATGAGGCAAAAGCGCTCTATAGTTCGGTTAAAAGCCTTCCTATAGTAGACTATCACTGCCATTTAGACCAAACTAAAATTGCTAGTAACGCTAAAATTTTAAATATTGGTGAACTTTGGCTTGCAGGCGACCATTACAAATGGCGCGCTATGCGACTTAACGGCGTTGACGAATATTTTATTACTGGTAAAGCCAGTTATAAAGAAAAGTTTATTAAGTACGCTGAAATTGTTCCTAACTTAATAGGTAACGCCCTTTATTACTGGACTCACCTTGAGTTAAAGCAAATTTTTGGCATTGATATGCCACTTAATAAAGATACTGCCGAAGAAGTTTACAATTTAGCAAACGAAAAACTTAAGTCTGTTACCGTTCAAAGTTTATTAAACGATTTTAACGTAGAGTTTATTGCTACTACTGACGACCCTATCGACAGCCTTTTAGACCATAAAACTTACGGCAATTTAACCGTTAGTCCAACTTTCCGTCCTGATAAACTTTTTAACTTTGAAAAAAGTTATATTGAAAAATTAGGCGAAGTTGCAAACGTGAAAATCGACGGGCTTGACAGTTTATTAGTTGCGCTTGGTAATCGCTTAGATTATTTCGTTTCAAAGGGTTGCCGTATGGCAGACCACGGCATGAACACGTTCCCTACTGCATACGCTACTAAAGAAGTTGCAACTGAACTTTTTGGCCGTTATGAAAGTTTATTAGATTGCGAAAAAGAAAGTTTGAAAGGTTATTTACTTGTTTGGCTTAATAAAGAATACGCTAAACGCAATATTACCGTTCAACTTCACTTTGCCGTTATTAGAAACGTTAACTTAGATATGTTTAAGGTTTGTGGCGTTGATAGTGGTTTTGACGTTATTAGTGAACTTCCTACCGTTGAAAACGTTTTAACCTTCCTTCAACAAATTAGCGATAGCGAACGCCCTAACACTATTTTATATACCCTTAACGACGGTAACCTTTCGTCAATTGCGTGCTTAACAGGTGCGTTTAGAAAGGTTAAAATGGGTGCAGCGTGGTGGCTTAACGATACCGTTGAAGGTATTAGAAGAAACCTTAAAATTATAAGCGAATATTCAAGCTTAGGTAATAACTTAGGTATGCTTACCGATTCAAGAAGTTTTTCAAGCTACTGCCGTTTCGACTTCTTCCGTAGATTATTATGCGACTACGTTGGAAACCTTGTAGAAAAGGGCGAATACGATATCGGTTCTGCTACAACCTTAGTTCAAAACATTTGCTATTATAACGCAAAAAATATGGTAAAATAATTTATTTAAAACGTAAAATTCCCAAGAAAAGCCTAACTTTTCTTGGGAATTTTTATTGTTAAGTTAAAATGCGTTCAACTTCGCTTAATATGACGTTTTTATGCATAAAAAAAGGTTGACCTATAAGTCAACCTACGCCTCTTAATCTGGTGCGCCTTCGGGGACTCGAACCC
>JAGBYC010000081.1 GCA_017628935.1 Clostridia bacterium
ACCGGTATTAGACATTATCAATCGTTTAAACTTGGCGTAAATTCAGTAGAAACTGTTGGTGACTTTATTATTCACGCAATTCAGCATTCGTCAACACAAGAAGAACAACCTTTAACGCAAGCCTCGTCACCTACAACCATCGATTTAGGCTTAACTCCTACAAAAATGGAGTTTAAAGAAAAAACTGCATCATATTACGATTCTACTTTTGCCGGCGAATATAAGCGTCTTAAAATTCAAGGCGAATCAATGCGCCCTTGCGATATGCCTGGCGTTGAATACGTGCAAGAAAAATTGAAAGATAAAGAAACTATTTATATTCTTGACGCTGGCTGTGGCTACGGCTTAGTTGGTAGAGATAGATTTAAAGATTTTCCTAACAAAGTTTTAATAGGCGTTGATATTGCCGACTCTGTTTTAGAAAAGGCGCGCGAACTTAACGACGACCCTAACGTTCATTTTGAGCATTTAGACCTATTATCAGAAAATTTTGAAGAAGAAATTGAAATGATAATGGATAAATACAATATTAAGAAGTTCGACGTTGTTTTTGGCGCGTATATTTTACAACATATTAAAGACCCCGTTCGTGCCCTTAAAAACTTGCGTTCGTGCTTAAGTGACGACGGTTACGTTATTTTTAGACAGTCTGATGAAGGTACTTATCTTGCATACGGTGACGACGGGCTTTTAAAGAAAATTTGTGAAAGATATTTAAAAGCACCAGGGTTAGACGATAGATTTATAGGTAGAAAGTTATACCACTACCTTGAAACAACGGGCTATAAAGATTGTAGAGTTTTCGGCACGTTTATTACAAGCGCTGGTATGGACTACGACGAACGTATGGCGTTATATAAAATGAGGTTTTCGTTAAGAACAATGTATTATAAAAAGGCACTTGAAAAAGACCCTTATAATATTAACGCTAAAAACGATTTAGAGTGGATGACCTACGCCCTTGATAAACTTGAAGAAGTATTTGGTAGCCCTTCGTTCTGGTACGGCGAAACAATGCTTTGCGCTGTTGCTAAAAAGAAATAATTTACTAAAAAAGCGTGTTGCTGTGCAACACGCTTAATTTTTATATTTAATTAATTATTCTCCGTCGAAAAGTGGGGTTGAAAAATATCTTTCAGCCGTATCAGGAAGAACTGTTACAACGGTTTTACCTTCACCAAGTTTTTTAGCAAGTTTAATTGCCGCAGCCACGTTAGTACCAGAAGAAATACCACACATAATACCTTCTAAACGGGCTAAATCGCGTGAAGTTGCAAGCGCTTCTTCATCAGAAATAATGCAAACGTCTTCAAAAATATTTGTGTTAAGCACTGGTGGAATTAACCCGTCGCCTATACCCATTTGAACGTGTGAACCGATAGTGCCACCTGCTAAAATTGCAGCGTTTTTAGGCTCAACTGCCCAAATAGTAATATCAGGGTTTTGCGCTTTTAAAACTTCGCCTATACCCGTAATAGTACCACCCGTACCTATACCCGAACAAAAACCGTGGATAGGGCCTGCAACTTGTTCTAAAATTTCAAGCGCAGTATGGTGTTTATGAACTTTAGGGTTGTTAGGGTTTTCAAATTGCTGTGGAACGTAAACGTTAGGGTTTTCGTCAGCCATTTTAAGTGCTGTTTTTAAGCACTTCTCAATACAATCGCCTATATTACCGTCGTCATGAATTAAAATCACTTCAGCACCGTAGTGACGAACTAATTTTCTACGTTCTTCAGAAACGCTATCAGGCATAATAATTATAGTTTTATAACCTTTAACGGCACCAACTAACGCTAACCCGATACCTTGGTTACCACTTGTTGGTTCTACTATAATAGTATCTTTATTTATTAAACCCTTTTTTTCGGCTTCAATAATCATATTATACGCAACGCGTGTTTTAATAGACCCACCAACGTTTAAACCTTCAAATTTAACTAAAATGTCTGCCATACCAGGTTTGCACATTTTATTAAGTTTTATTATAGGAGTATAACCTATTGCTTCTAAAATATTTTGATATATCATAACACTAATAAGATACTATAATTTTCAAAAAAATGCAACGAAATTTACTTATTTTTGCGTTTTAAGACAAAAAATAAAAATGCTTGGTAAAAATGCCAAACATTTTTCATTATTTATTGTAAAATTCTACGCGTTTATTAACTTCTTCTAAAGTAGGAATTCCGTCTAATACGTAATTGCTTTCAATTTTATACGAACTTGCTGCGTTACCAAATTTAGTAGCGTCAATAAAACTTTTACCGTTCAATAACGCATAAACGAAGGCACCGTTAAATACGTCGCCGGCACCGGTTGTATTTTTTCTAACCCCTGGGCAAGCATCAACGAAAACTTCGCCGTTTTCATCAACGCATTTAGCACCCTTTTTACCAAGGGTAACTACGTATTTAGTAGGAACGTAATGCTTAAATAAAATTTCACTTTCTAATTCGTTAGGAGTGAAATAATAAATATCTTTTAAAATTTCTTCACTAACTGCGCGCGCTGGTGCTGGGTTTAAAATAACTTTAACACCGTGTTTTTTAGCAATTTCAACGCCTGCTTTTAACACTTCGTTGCTACACTCAAGTTGCATTAAAAGATATTCACTATTAGCAATATGTTCTTCAAAAGCGTAAACGTCGTTAGCATTAAGCATTTTTGACGCGCCCGAATAAACGGTTACTTGATTTTCACCAGTTTTGTCAGTTAAAATAACGCCAACGTCAGTTTTAACGCCCGTTTTATACGCTATTTGATATTTTAAGCCGGCATCAGCAAAAACCTTTTCACATTCTTTAGCGTAAGCGTCGTTACCAAGTGCAGTTAAAAAACTAACGTCTGCACCAAGTTTTGCTAAGGTTAACGCTTGGTTAACACCTTTGCCACCCGCTTCAATATGAATATTATCAGTAACTACCGTTTCGCCAACTTCGTGGAAATGGTCAAGTCGCATAAAAATAGACTCGCCACAAATTCCTATAACGGAAACTCTACCTTTCACCATAAAATTATAAACAATCTATTCTATCTTTGTATTTTTCAATAAGGCTAACGTTATATTCTGCACCACCAGACACGTTACCACTCATAAATATTTGTGGTTTAGCGCCATTTTTAACGGCTAAGCGTTCGGCTATAACAATAACGTTTTGCATTATAAACGACGTAACTGGCGTTGAAACTGGTGCAGATAAAACACCTTCTAAACCAACGTCGCACACAGCGTCGCCGTGAGGAACGCAGTTATCAATAAAAAGGTCAACTACGTCTTTTAAAAGTTTGTTAGACGAGTGCTTAGGCGCGTCATCAGCGTATGCAGATGAGCCTATACCTATAACTTTAACGCCCTTTTTCTTACCGTCAAGCGCCATTTGTACTGGGCTACCGTTTTTACCAGACGTTGAAATTACGAACAATACGTCGTTTTTAGTAATGTTATATCTATCTAAAATACCGTCAACGCTTTTTTCGTCTTTTTCTAACACGCTTGAAAGTGACGCGCTTTGGTGCAACATAAGTTTACCGTCTAAAATAGGATAAACATTTGCTAACCCACCTGCGCGATAAAAACAGTCAAGAGCAATTAAATGTGAGTGCCCACAACCAAAAATATATATTAAACCGTCATTTTCAATAGTTTTTGCAACTATTTCGCCGGCTTTTTGCATATTTTCGGCTTGAGTATCGTTAACCGTGTTTAAATATTTAGTAACGTAATTAAAGTAACTCATAAATTAAAGCATTTTAATTCTTGGGCTGTATTTAGCAAGGTATTCAGCGTTCTTTTGGTCACCACCAGGAGTGTTAGCAGAATTCCAGCAAGGTGCTTTAATACCACGGCGTTGACATTCTTTAACACATTCAATTTCAATCATATGTGCAATATAGAAGTCTACGATGTTAGATACAGGAGCAATAGGAGTATCAAAACCTTCAACGTTAATTACAGCGTCGCCAACTGGGTTATAGTCGTCAATGCAAACGTCAGCATAGTCAAATAAATTAGTTTTATTTGGGTGACGGATAAAGTGGTCTTCAGGCATTTCATTTTGCCAGTAGCTTGAAGAAATAGCAACGATAATAGCGCCTGCTTTCTTTGCTTCCATAACGGCGTCGATAGTTGCTGGGTTGATACCGATATTGTGGAATACTAAAAGTAAATCGCCTTTTTGAAGGTTGTAGTATTTCATAATAGCAGAACCATAGTTAACAGTTCTTTCAAGTTCAAGATATTTAAGCGCTTGGTTAAATACTGTTAAACCGTTTTCAGCGATAGGATTGATATTTGATAAACCACCTGCACGGAAGAACATTTCGCCCATACATAACGTAGTATGGCCACCACCACCATAAACGTTAATAAGTCTATCTTGTTCGATAGCGTCAGCCATAAGTTTAGCGGCTTTTAAAATGTTTTCTGCTTGTTCGTTGTTGATTTTTTCAATATTTTCTTTAATCTTTTCAAAATAAGTTAAATCCATCATAATAATTACTCCTTAAACGAAATGTAAATTTTTACTATTTAAAATGCCAATTACCGTAAAGCGTTGCTTTACGGTAAATTAACTAAATTATTTTAATTCTTTATTAAGTACGCGCTTGTAGTTTTCACCAATTCTATCCCAAAGTTCGATAGGGTCTTTACAAGCAACTGAAGTGCCGTAACCACCA
>JAGBYC010000082.1 GCA_017628935.1 Clostridia bacterium
AAAAATCTCCTTAGTAATTTATATTTAAATTATATAATATAAAAAACTAAAATTCAATACTAAAATAAAAAAACGCGAAAAATTTTCGCGTTTTTATTGTTTAAGAGTTTTATTTGTTTAATGGTTTAGTTGCGAGTTAGGCGTTAAAACCGAGCACTTTACGACGGGAGATGTACTTTTTGTACACGAGCGAGTAAAGGCACAAGGTTTAAGCGTATAACGAAGTAAATAAGCCATTAAACCATGAGTTGACGGAATAAACCTTTGATATCCTCAACCGACGTTTCCTTAGGGTTACCTGGACGGCAAGCGTCGTCGTAAGCAGATTGAGCAAGGAATTGAAGGTCTTCTTCTTTAAGAGCAGGAAGTTTTGCAGGAATACCAACGTCTGCAGATAATTGTTTAACAGCGTCAACGGCTGCTTTACGATATTCTTCAACGCTCATACCAGTAGTATCAACGCCCATTGCTTCAGCAATTGCTTTGTATTTTTCGCCAGTAGTTTCAGCGTTATATTCCATAACGATAGGAAGCATCATAGCACATGCAACGCCGTGTGGAGTATCGTAAACAGCACCTAAAGTGTGAGCCATAGAGTGTGCAATACCTAAACCAACGTTACTGAACGCCATACCAGTTACGAATTGACCAAGAGCCATACCTTCACGGCCGTCTGGGTCGTTTTCTACTGCGCCACGTAAACTTTTAGCAATTAAACGAATTGCTTCTAAGTTTAAGCAGTCTGCTAAAGCCCATGCTGCTTTAGTAGTATAACCTTCAATAGCGTGAGTTAAAGCGTCCATACCAGTAGATGCAGTAAGACCTTTTGGCATAGTGCTCATCATATCAGGGTCAACGATAGCAACGTCAGGAATATCGTTAGTGTCAACGCAAACGAATTTACGTTTCTTTTCAACGTCTGTAATAACGTAGTTGATAGTTGCTTCGGCAGCAGTACCAGCAGTTGTAGGAACGGCAATAGTAAATACCGTACGGTTTTTAGTTGGAGCAACGCCTTCAAGTGAACGAACGTCAGCAAATTCAGGGTTGTTAATAATAATACCTATTGCTTTACCAGTATCCATTGAAGAACCGCCACCAACGGTAATCATATAATCAGCACCACTTGCTTTGTACGCTTCAACACCCGAAAGAACGTTTTCGATAGTTGGGTTAGGTTTAATATCTGAATAAATTTCATACGCTAAACCTTCAGCGTCTAAAAGGTCGGTAACCTTTTTAGTTACGTTGAATTTAACAAGGTCTGGGTCAGATGCGATAAACGCCTTTTTTAAACCTTTTGCTTTGATGATGCCTGGAATTTCCATAATAGCACCGTGTCCGTGATAAGACACTCCGTTAAGAACGAAACGATTTGCCATAATTTCATATCTCCTTATGATATTTTTTTAGTAATTTTAGTTTAACAAAATTTTTACTTACTTTCAATACGTTATTAAAAATTTTTTAAATAATTTTGCGTTTTTATACCCTTTTAACAAAAAAACGCCCTATTCTAACAAGAATAAAGCGTTAATTTAATTATTTATCATTAATTTGCGATTCTTGGTATGGAGCGCCACAACATTCGCACTTAATGATTTTGATAGGCTTTTTAACTGTAGAGCCACAATAAATACATTTTATATATTTTTTATTAAAGTCATCGATTTTCTTTTCTTCTAAAATTTTTTGTTTTTTAAGTTCTTTTTCATTTTCTTTTTGTTCTTTTTTATATATCTCTACTGATTTTACAATAAAAACTATCATCAAAACAATTAGAGCAATTAATATAAACCACAAAAACGAAACAATATCAACACCTACTAGTTTATCGCTTTCATATAATAGTTCAAATTTTTCGCCACCATTGATTTTGCCATAAACATCTTTTACACATTCACAATCACCTTCAGTTATAAAAATATTATTAATTGTTATTTCCTCTCCTGGTTGAATAACATCAATTGTGTGAACTATTTCTTCTGACATGTCAAAAAATAAAAATTGATATTCTGTCAAAACAGTAATTTCAAAATTGTATACTGGTTTACTAGAATAGTTTTTAATTTTGCCCTTTAAAATAGAATTGTAATCGTAATTTTCATCTAATTCAGTTGAAATAGAAAAACTATCAGTAATTAAAACTAATTCGTCTTGATTAGATTCGTTTATTTCAACCTTAATATTTGATGTAGCACCTATTAAAAAGCATATTGTTCCAAGGATACAAACTATTATTGCAGATAAAATTTTCTTATGTATTCCTTTCATGATATCCTCTAATTATAAATTTTTAGTGTAGTTAATTAAACCACCTTGAAGTAAAATATCTACTTGGCGATTTGTAAACGCACCTTTAAGGTTAATTTTATTGCCCTTAGTTTTATTTTCTAAAACAATTTCGCCCG
>JAGBYC010000006.1 GCA_017628935.1 Clostridia bacterium
ACGGCTTTACACGTAAGCCCGGTCAATACGTTTTTAGCAACCATTTTATAATAACTTTTACTTTTGACGATGGCAAGCAAGAAGAGTTTAAAGAAATAGCAACCGTTATTTTAAACGATAATTTGTATTGCATTTTAAACCCTGCTTCTGCCGAAGAAGACGAAGTTGTTGTCACTCACGTTACGCGCAAACCAAACGGCGACGCAAAGTATTCGTTTAAGGTAGACGACGAAACTTTTGATGCCGTATTAAACGAATATTATAACTTTATGGAAACGTACGAAGAAGACGAGGTGTAATTTATGCAAGAAAACAAACCTACAAGTTTTGAAGAATTAGACACTATTACTTTACAATCAACAACTGGTGAAGACATTGAGTTTTTAAACGTTGCAGGCATTATGCTTGATAGTGGTTATTTTTTAATTTTGCAACCTACCACCCTTATTGAAGGTATGAGCGAAGAAGAAGCGCTTGTGTTTTCAGTAACGCTTGACGCTAACGGCGAAGAAAAGTATAGCATTGTGTTAGATGACGACGTTATTAACGAAGTTTTCAACGAATACTACCGTTTGTTAGACGCGCAAGAAACTTTAAATTAAAAAGCAACGCTTTTTAGCGTTGCTTTTATTTTGTTAAATTTTTAATTGCTTCGTAATATATATCAAAACAAAGTTCGTAATTTTTAAGCGACTGTTTTTCGTTAGGAACGTGCGCGTCTTCATCAAACATCATACCAAACGCAACGCCGTTTTTAATTGCCCTTGCATAAGTGCCTCCACCTATTGCAATAGGTTTAGCGTTTTCGCCAGTTTTTTCATTATATACGTTTAGTAAAGTTTTAACAAGTTTACCGTTTGTATCGTTATAAAGTGGCGCTTGGTAATGTAAAAGGGTAAAATCGCCTATTTTTTTAAGTTCAGCCTCTACTTCTAAAAGCGTTTTTGTTGCAGGGTAGCGAACGTCTACTGAAATTTCGGCTTTATTGTTTTTATAGGTTATAACGTTAGGTGAAAAGGTTAAAAATCCAGTATCGTCTTTTAAATTATTTACGCCCGTTGCGTTTTCAAACAAATTAGAATAAGTTGACGCGCTAAACTCACCTATTTCAACTAAAAATTTGAGCGCTTTTTTAATAGCGTTGTCGCCTTTTTCTGGTGTAGAACCATGCGCAGATACGCCATTAAATATTACGGTGTTTTTATTTATTTTTACACCTAAAACTGCTAACTTTTCACGGTAATTTTCAATGTTTTTTAATAAAACAGTAGCCTTGTCGCAAACCATATTAACACGGCTACCACCTTCGATAAATTCAACGTTATCGCCTACGGTAAAATCGTATTTAATATGGCAAATTCCTTTTTCGGCATATATAACAGGAAACTCACCGTCTGGCGTAAACCCTTCGTTTGGAAAAGTGGCAACTTTTTTATAATGATCGATACACGCCCAACCACTTTCTTCGTCGCAACCAACTATAAGTTTTATTTTACGATTAGGTGTAAACCCTTCGTCTTTTAACTTTTTAAGCGCATATAAGCAAATTATGGCAGCGCCCTTATCGTCAATAACGCCACGACCATATAAATACGTACCGTCAAAACTTAAATCGTACGGTGGAAACGACCATTTTTCAACGTCGCCCTCAGGAA
>JAGBYC010000007.1 GCA_017628935.1 Clostridia bacterium
AGAGTACACGATAGATGCGGTACAACCTTTACTTTTTTAGTAATGTTTATTAGCGTGCTTGTGTTTGCACTTGTAAACGGCGTGTTAGTATCTTTTAATATCACGTTTGACGGTGTTTTAGGTAATTTATTCCGTTTTATAGTAAAATTATTATGCTTACCGTTAGTGGCAGGCATTTCATACGAAGTGTTAAAAGCGTTAGCGAAAACTAAACACAAATTTTTTAATATTTTTAAAGTGCCGGGTTTACTTTTACAACGCATTACTACTAAAGAACCTACTAACGATATGATTGAGGTTGCAATTACTGCGTTCACTACCGTTTTAAAAATGGATGAAGACGCGTCTATTCCAACTAAAAAATTTGAAGTTTGTGGTAGCGTTCAAACGTTACTTAGTAAAGTTAAAAAACTTTTCAAAAAATATAAATTTGATGAAGTTGATGCAGAATGGTTAGTTGCAATTACGCTTGATATTAAGCGTAGCGAACTTACGTCAATTAAGCGCAACGTAACTTTAAATGAGGTTGAAAAGGTTGCTAACCTTAGTAGCGAGCGCATAACTGGTAAGCCACTTAGTTACGTTTTAGGTAGCCAAGAATTTTACGGTTATAACTTTATTGTTAACGAAAACGTTTTAATTCCACGCCCTGAAACTGAAGAACTTGTTTACACTGCTTTAAAAGATATAAACGCTAATTCAACCGTTTTAGATATGTGCACGGGTAGTGGCGCAATTGCCGTTACAATAGCAAAAGAAAGTGGTGCAAAGGTTACTGCCGTTGACGTTAGTGAAGGCGCTTTAGAAGTTGCTAAACTTAACGCTAAAAATAACGACGCTAACGTTGAATTTGTTTTAAGTAACGCGTTTTATAACGTTGAAGGAAAGTTTAACGTAATAATTTCAAACCCACCTTACGTTAAATCAAGCGACCTAAAAACACTTCAAAACGAAGTTAAATTTGAGCCTACTTTGGCGCTTGACGGTGGAGAAGACGGGCTTACGTTTTATCGCATTTTAGCAAACAATTCGGCTAACTATTTAACTCGTAACGGCTTACTATTTATCGAATACGGTAAAGGTCAAAGCCAAGATATTAAAAACATTTTACTTAATAGTAAAAATTTCAAAAACGTAGAAGTTATCTACGATATTAACGGTATTGATAGAATTATAAAGGCAGAAAAGGTATGAGTAAAAAACTTGAAAGCATATTAGAAAGATACGAAAGTTTAAATGAAATGATGCTTAAGCCAGACGTTATTTCTAATATAACTGAATACCAAAAATACGCTAAAGAAGTAGCCGACCTTTCTGAAACTGTTGAAAAGTATAAAGAACTTAAAAAATATCAACAAGAAAAGTTAGATGCAGAACTTATTTATGACGCTGAATCTGACGCTGATATGAAAGAACTTTTATACGAAGAAGTTAAACAGTTAAAGCAAAAAATTGAGGTTTGTGAAGGGGAACTTAAACTTTTACTTATTCCTAAAGACCCAGACGACGATAAAAACGTTATAGTTGAAATTCGCGCTGGCGCAGGTGGTGAAGAAGCGGCTTTATTTGCGTACGAATTATATCGTATGTACGTAAACTACGCTGATAAAAACCGTTGGAAAAGTGAAGAAATTTCTTCTAACGCTACTGAACTTGGTGGCATAAAAGAAGTAACTTTCTCAATTTCTGGCAAAAGCGTTTACGGTAAAATGAAATACGAAAGTGGCGTTCACCGTGTTCAACGCGTACCTGAAACTGAAAGCCAAGGTAGAATTCAAACCTCAACTGCAACGGTAGCCGTTTTACCTGAAGCGCAAGACGTTGAAGTTAAAATTGAAGAAAAAGATTTAAAAGTTGACACTTATCGTTCGTCGGGCGCAGGTGGTCAACACGTAAATAAAACTGAAAGTTGTATTCGTATGACGCATATTCCTACCGGTATAGTAGTTACTTGTCAAGACGAACGTTCGCAAATTAAAAACCGTGAAAAAGCGCTTAAAGTATTAAAAAGCCGTTTATACGATTTTTACAACACTGAATATAGAAAAGAATACGATGAAAACCGTAAAAGCCAAATAGGTACGGGCGATAGGTCTGAACGTATTCGTACTTACAACTTCCCACAAGGTAGAATAACTGACCATAGAATTTCGTTCACGTTATACTCACTTGAAAATTTCTTAAACGGCGATATCGGTGAAATGATTGAAGCACTTGCAATTGCCGATAAAGAAGCAAAATTATTAAACGAAGAAAATTAACTTATACGAGGTTATTATGAAAATATCATCAAAAGCACAATCAATTCCTGCATCAATGACGCTTGATATTACTGCAAAGGTTAAACAACTTAAATTAGAAGGTAAGTCAATTATCGGTTTTACTGCTGGCGAACCTGACTTTAACACCCCTGAATACATTATTAACAGTGCTAAACACGCATTAGATATCGGCTTTACAAAATATACGCCGGTTGCTGGTATGCCTGAACTTCGCAAAGTTATTTGTGAAAAGTTTAAAAAAGATAACGGCTTAGATTACACCCCAGACCAAATTGTTGTGTCAAACGGTGCAAAATCTTCGTTATTCCACGCTGTTTACGCTTTAGTTGAAGATGGCGACGAAGTTATTATTCCATCACCATTTTGGTTTTCTTATGAAGAGCAAGTTAAAAGTTGTGGTGGTAAGCCGGTAATTGTTAAAACTAAAAAAGAAAACGGATATAAACTTACTGCAAGTGAACGTGAAAGTGCAATTACTGATAAAACCGTTTGCATTATGATTAACTCTCCTTGCAATCCATCAGGCGCTGTATATTCTTACGATGAACTTAAAGCGATAGCAGAAGTAGTTGAAAAGCATAATTTAGTAGTTATTTCAGACGAAATTTACGAAAAACTTATCTACGATAACCAAAAACACGTTTCTATCGCATCAATTAGCGACTATATGAAAGAAAATACGGTAGTTATTAACGGTGTATCTAAAACGTACGCAATGACTGGTTGGCGTATAGGTTATTTAGGCGCTCCTAAGAAAATTGCGTCTACAATTTCACGCGTTCAAGGTCATACGGCAAGTAACGCTACGTCGTTTGCTCAATACGCTACGGTAACTGCAATGTCAACTGGCGACGATATCGTTGAAAATATGCGACAAGAATTTGACACGCGCCGTAAATATATGATGCAACGCTTTGATAAAATGGGTCTTACTTATATTAAGCCAGAAGGTGCGTTCTATTTATTCGTAAACGTTAGCGAATTCTACGGCAAGTCGTATAATGGTAAGGTTATTGACGGTAGTATGAGTTTTGCTGATACGCTTATTGACGGTGGCGTTGCAGTAATTCCAGGTCTTCCGTTCCACGCTGACGAATTTATTCGTTTATCATACGCTGTGTCTATGAAAGATATTGAA
>JAGBYC010000083.1 GCA_017628935.1 Clostridia bacterium
ATAATAAATCAAACGTACACTAATTTAGAAATTATTTTAGTTAACGATGGCTCTACCGACGATAGTGGTGCTATTTGTGACGAATACGCTAAAAAAGATAATCGTATAAAAGTTATACATAAAGTTAACGAAGGTCAATCTATTGCACGTAACTGTGGGTTAAAGGTTGCTACGGGTAATTTTATAGGGTTTGTTGATAGCGACGATACTATTATGCCTGAAACTTATTCTACTTTGCGTGAGGCTATCGAAGGGGTAGACTTAGCAATGTGTAGCCATAACGTCGTATACCCTAATAAAACTATATCGTTTGCAAAAGGTGGTGTTACTACTTTTAATAAAGAAGAATTGTGGCAAGAAGTTTTTGGCAACCTTAACAACGCCGTTTGGAATAAACTTTTCAAAAAAGAATTATTAAAAGATATTTATTTTGACGCGAATTTTGCTCACGGCGAAGATTTAATATTTAATATTTTATATTTAAAAAACGCTAGTAGTGGCCGTTTAGTTGATACTGCGTTATATAACTACTTTAAGCGTGGAGATTCTATAACAACCGGTAAATTTAGTAAAAGAAAACTTTTAGAAGTTTCTTCTAAAGACGAGGCTAAAAGGTTAGTTAGTGAAATTTATCCACCTATGCTTAAAACGGCTGAAAAGTATTCGTATCGCGCCAGAGCGAATATTACGCGTAATATTTATAAAGCGAAAAAACAAGTTGAGTTTAAGGCTGAACTTTTAGAATATAAACAATATATGTTAAAAAACTATCCGTTAGTAAAAGGTAGTTTAAAGGGTAAAGAAAGGTTAGAATTTTTCTTGTTTAAGTATTTACCGTTTGCTTACAAGTTATTAGCAAAATTTTATAATTAAGGTGTAGTATGAGTAAGTTGATAAGCATAATAGTGCCAGTTTATAAAGTAGAACAGTATTTAGATAGGTGTATTACGTCTATATTAAACCAAACGCATACTAACATTGAAGTTATTTTGGTTGACGACGGTTCTCCTGATAATAGTGGTGCTATTTGTGATAAATATGCTAAATTAGATAGTCGCGTAAAAGTTATTCATAAAGAAAATGGCGGCGTATCTTCTGCAAGAAATTTAGGGTTAGAGTTAGCAAAAGGCGAGTATTTTGGCTTTATTGATAGCGACGACTATATCGAGCCTAATATGTATGAAAGTTTATACGCTGAAATTGAAAAGTCGGGCGCTGATATGGCTGTTTGTGGCTTTAAGCAAGTACGCGTTAACGGTGATAGTAAAGTTAACGACGCTGACGATAGCGTTGATTTTTCAAAAGAAAATATTATTAAAAATTATTTTACCGAAGGCATTATTAAAGAGTTAATGTATGCCCCTGTAAATAAACTTTATAAGAAAGAAACGTTTATTTTATTAAGGTTTGATACTAAATACGCGCTTGGCGAAGATATACTTTATTTGTTGAGTTGTATTGAAAAATCTAATAAAATAACGTATGTTAAAGGTGCGTTTTATAACTATATAATTCGTGAAAACTCGGCAATGACGTCGTCGTTTTCGTTAAAAAGGTTAGACTATATTTACGCCATACGTGAAATTGAAAAAACGTGTGAAAACTCATATTCTTACGCTACCCAAAGCGTTAAAACTTGGGTGTATCGCCACGTTTTAAACACGGTGCGCCAGTTAATAGTTAACAACAAAATTAAACAATGTAGCGCATTTTACTTAGAAAATAAGAAGTATTTAAAAGAAAACAAAGCAAAATATCTTAAAAAATTATCGTTAAACCAAAAGATTGATTATTTTTTAATAATGTATTGTCATCTACTTTTAAAGTTAAAAGTAAAACTTTCTTAACCGGAGGGAATAAGTGAAAAAGAAGTGCTTAATAGTAATGGGCTATATGATTTACGGTGGCATTCAAAAAAGTTTAGTAAGCTTTTTAGACGCCGTTAAAGATAAAGTTGACGTTGACGTTTTGCTTTGGGGTAGAACTGAAAACGAAATTGAACTTCCTACTTGGGTTAACATTTTAAACGTTCCTACGGTTAAGTCGGTAAGAAAGGCAAAAGAAGAAAACGGACTTTTTAGCCCTTCGTTTATTTTATCGTGTTTAGGTTTATTAAACAAAAAGCGTTGGAAGGTAATGCCGAAACTCAAAAAGCATTACGACGTTGCAATAGCGTATCCACAAGTAGGGTTTCCAAAATATTACGTAATTGATAAAGTTAATGCAGATAAAAAATATGCTTTTTATCACCACGGCTCGTATGAGTTTAGTGA
Organism: Clostridia bacterium; assembly: GCA_017628935.1. Lineage (GTDB taxonomy): Bacteria > Bacillota > Clostridia > Christensenellales > Borkfalkiaceae > HGM11412. The sequence continues at coordinate 2,274 of JAGBYC010000083.1, forward strand.
CGTAGTTAAAGCGTGGGATAAAGAATATTATCCTAAATACGATAAACTTTATTGCGTATCAAAACACACTCAAAACATATTAGAAGAAGCGTTAGCAGTTGATATAAATTACGATATAATGCCTAACTACTTAAACGTAGAGCGTATTTATAACGAAGGACAAGTTGCTTGTGCTGAATTAGAAAACGCTAAAGGCATAAAAATATTAACGGTAGCGCGTTTATCAGAAGAAAAGAATATATCTAAATGCTTAGACGTTTGCAAAAAGTTAGTAGACGACGGAGTAGAATTTTCTTACAATATAGTTGGCGACGGAGTTTTACGCGCCACACTTGAAAATGAAATTATTGAAAAGGGCTTAAGTAGTAACGTATTCTTATTAGGTGGACAACCTAACCCGTACAAGTTTATGAATAGTTGCGACGTGTATCTACAATTAAGCAAGTTTGAAGCAGACCCTATCACCATAAAAGAAGCAGGCGTATTTAGTAAGCCTATGGTGTTAAGCGATATAGTAGCGTTTAAAAATGCAACGTCGTGGATAAATAATATTACGTTAAGTGATAGCGTTAACGATATTGCAAACGCTATTAAAAACGTGAAGAAAATAGAAATTATTAAAAACGATTTTTCACGCGCTAACGAAACTTTTTTTGAAAAGTTAGCAGAAATTTTCGAGTTTTAGCATTTATTTGGAGTTTATATGGCAGAAAACGTAAATTATAGAAAAGTTACGATGTCAGGAATGGTGTGGAAGTTTTTAGAACAGTTAGGTTCTAAACTTATAGCGTTTATTCTTTCCGTCGTATTAGCAAGGTTATTATTTCCTGAAGATTACGGGGTAATTGCTTTAACAAGTATATTTATAACTATTTGCGACACCTTCGTTAGTTCAGGGTTTACAACCTCACTTATTCAAAAAAAAGATGCCGACGAGTTAGACTATTCTTCAGTTTTCTATACGTCGATGGCAATAGCGCTTGTTTTATACGCAATATTATTTTTTACAGCGCCTTACATAGCAGTTTGGCTTGAAACCCCACTTCTTTGCGACGTATTACGCGTGCTTGGTTTACGTTTACCTATTGGCGCGTTTGGTTCGGTTCAACAAGCTTATGCAACTAAAAACTATATGTTTAAAAAATTCTTTTTATCAAGCATTATAGGATTTTTAATTGCAGGTGGCGTAGGTATTGTAATGGCGTATAACGGTTTCGGCGTATGGGCGCTTGTTGCTCACGACTTGATAGGCGTTATTATCAATAAAGTTACTTTATATATAACTACAAAATGGCGTCCACACTTATGTTATTCGTGGAAGAGAACGAAATCGCTTTTCAATTACGGCTGGAAAATTTTAGCAACAAGTTTATTCGATACTCTTTGCGTAGAAGCAAACTCACTAGTAATAGGTAAAAAATATTCTTCTGAAGATTTAGCGTATTCTTCAAAAGGTTCGTCGATGCCAAAATTAATAGGACAGTTTGCAGTTAATCCTATTCGTTTCGTTTTAATGCCGGTTTTATCTAATAAGCAAGGCGAAAAAAATATATTACATACGATATCTTCGTGCGTGCAAGCGTGTGCGTACCTTATGTTCCCAGTAATGTGTGGGCTTGCAATCGTATCTCCAACGCTTGTGCCCTTACTTTATACGTCTAAATGGAACGATAGTATAGTGTTTATGCAACTTATGTGCGTGTATTACGCTATAGCTCCTTTAACGTCTGTCAACGCTATTTTAATTCAGGCAAAAGGTAAAAGTTCGTTATATTTAATTACTAACGTAATTGCAAGAATAGTAGGTTTAATATTACTTTTTATAACTATGCAGTTTGGCGTATTTTGGGTAGTATTTAGCCAAGTATTAACAATTTTAATTCAATATTTAATAGTTGCCGTTCCTAACGGAAAACTTTACGGTTACTCTATTTGGAAACAATTTAAAGATATGTTGCCGTACGTTTTATTAACGGCGTTTATGGGCGTAGTGGTTTATACGTTTAACTTCTTAACTATTCACCCTTACTTAATTTTATTCTTACAAGTATTAACAGGCGTAATTATATACGTAGCGTTATCAATAGTATTAAAGTTGCCAGCGTTTACGTACTTGTTAAACACTATAAAATCACTTTTTAAAAGAAACAAAAAAACTGAAACGGTAGAAAGCGTGGAGGAAAACTAATGAATATTTTTAAAAAAATTTCACGTAGAATAAATATTTGGTTATATTTTAACGTAGCAAGAAAACTTCCTTGCTCAGATGAAAAAGGTGGCAAGTTTGCTAAAAAAATGCGTGCAAAAACTGCAAAACACTTTCTTGCATACGTTGGTAAAGACGTTAACATTGAACACGGGGCGTCTATTACGTCAACTATGGAAGTTGGCGACCGTTCTGGCGTAGGAATTAACGCAAAAATGCACGGCAAGGTAATAATAGGTAAAGACGTTATGATGGGGCCAGATTGTATTATTTACACTCAAAATCACGCGTTTAACGATATAACCGTTCCTATGTGTGACCAAGGTTTTTCTGAAGCAAAACCGGTTGTTATAGGTGACGACGTTTGGATAGGTGGTAGAGTTATAATTTTACCAGGCGTTAAGGTTGGTAGCCACTCTATTATCGGCGCAGGCGCAGTTGTTACGAAAGACGTTCCTGAATATGCAGTAGTAGGTGGAAACCCTGCAAAAGTTTTAAAATATAGAACGGGCGAAGAAAAATAATTTAATTAGGTGTACGCGATGAAAAACGTGTTTTTAAAATTAATAAAAGTGGCTATTTTAGGTGAAACTATGCCACTTGAAATAAGCGAATTAAAAACGGCTGAAAACTTAAAGTCGGTATTTTCGCTTGCTAAAAAACACGACTTGGCGCACCTTGTTGCCGACGCTTTAGAAAAGTTAAATTTATTGCCGATAGACGATAAGTTAAAAACTAAGTTTTTAAAAGAGCGTAATTTAGCCGTTTATAGAAACGAAATTAACGACTATGAACTTGAAAGAATTTCAGTAGCGTTTAAGGGCGAGAAAGTGCCGTTTATTGCACTTAAAGGTAGCGTTATTAAAAACTATTACCCTGAGCCTTGGATGAGAACAAGTTGCGACGTTGATATTTTAGTTGAGCCAACTAAGTTAGATTTAGCAACTGAAATTTTAACTAATAATTTAGGCTACGTAGTAACTAGTAAAGGCGACCACGACGTGTCTTTTAAAACGCCGTCTAAAGCGCATATTGAACTTCATTATAAGTTGTTTGACAGTGATGCTAAAAAGCAAGAAAAAGCCCTTTTTGAAAACGTGTTTAGCCTTTCTAAACTAACTAAAAATAGTGCAACTTATTACGAAATGCCAAATGAATATTTTTACGCTTACCATATTTCGCATATTGCTAAGCATTTAAGGTTTGGAGGTTGTGGCGTTCGCGCTATTTTAGATACTTACGTTTTAAATAATTGCCTTACATTTGATGAAACTTTAAAGGCTAATTTACTTGAAAAAGCAGGTCTTACAACGCTTGCAAGTAATATTGAAAATCTTAGTAAAGCGTGGTTTGGTAACGGCGAAGAAAACGACGTTACAAGTAGACTTAGCGAGTATATATTAACGGGTGGTATTTACGGAACGTTTGAAACTAAAATAAAAGCGCAACAAAGCAAAAAAAGTAGTAAATTTAGTTACTTATTATCGCGTATATTTTTACCGTATAGCCAACTTAAATTTAAGTATCCTAAACTTGAAAAATATCCTATTTTGTATCCTTACTATATAGTAAAACGATGGTTTTCGCTTTTAAATAAAAATAAGCGTGAACTTGCCGTTCGTGAGTATACAAACGTAACTAAAACAGAAAATTCTTCGCAAGAAGAGGTTAAAAAATTATTAGATGATTTAAACATTTAAAAAGACGGCATAGCCGTCTTTTTTAATTAAAAATTCAATTTTTTAATAGCGTCTATAACGATGCTTACACACTTTTCGCTTGCTACACCGTTAGCGCCTAAAGAAAGCACGCTAACCGTTTCTTCAGCCGTAGAAATTTTAGATAAAACCTCAACGTTAACTTTGCCGTCAACAGTTTTAATAATTTCTTTAATAGCCATTACGTCAAGCGTTTTTTCGCGCTCAGTTTCATACGGTATAATGTTAGTTATGCCCTTAATTTCGCTAAGTGTTGAAATGGTGGTTTTTAATTCGGTTGGGCTTAGTTTTGAAACTTCTATAAGTGCGTTAACGTCCTTTTTGCGCGCAAGTTTTACAAGTTTTTTAAAGTTGTTACTAATTGTTTTAAACTGAGCGTTTTTAATTTTCGTTACGCTAATAGCAACGCTAACACCACTTGCGCCATTTTTAAAAGCTTTGCTTGCCGATTTTAACTTAACTATAAAATCGTCTTCGCCAAACGGGTATGAAATAAGCGCGTTTACTTTAACGGCGTTACCAACTACTAATTTTGCTTGGCTAACTAAATTAGGTAAAACGGTAATACTTTTAAAAGAGTATTTTACAGCCGTTTCGCATTCTTTTATAAATGCCGTTTTGCATAAAGAATTGTCTAAAATTAA
>JAGBYC010000084.1 GCA_017628935.1 Clostridia bacterium
ACCGATATGGGCGTAAATATGGCTGGCTTTGCTATTTCTGACGACGAAATTTGCCGTGAGGCGTCTAAACAAGAAATTATTCGCCGTTACCTTAAAGCAGTTGAAAACGAGCGTAGAAACAATTTAGAGCCGTTTGAAAGCGAAAAAATTCTTGTGCTTATGCGTAACGTTAATATTAGCGTTAGCGATAGAAAAGTTTACGAAGCAGCACATAAAAAATCTGAACAAACGGGTGTTCCTTGTTCGGCAATTGAACTTAAAGACGGAACTATTATAACAGGTAAAACAAGCGAACTTTTTGAAAGCCAAAGCGCTATGCTTTTAAACGCGTTAAAATACCTTGCTAATATTCCTGATGAAGAAAAGATTTTAATGCCGTCAAGAATAGTTCCTATTGCTAAACTTAAAGTAGACTATTTAGGCAGTAAAACTCCAAGACTTCATATCGACGAAACGCTTATTGCGTTAAGTTCAAGTTGCGCCACTAATGAAAACGCTAAACTTGCAATTAGTAAACTTCCTGAACTTATAGGAACGGAATTCCATTCGTCAACAATGCTTCCTCATATCGACGCAAAAATGCTTAGAAAATTAGGCGTTCACCAAACGTCAAGCGCCATTTATGAAAATAAAATTCCACAATATTTAAGCGACTAATTTTAACAACAAAAGCGTTGGGTTATACCCAACACTTTTTTGTTGTATTTTTTTCTGTTAAACTATTAAAAGATTAGAAACAAGTTAGGCAAGGCTTACAAAATATTTTGGACACAATTAATCTTATTGGTTATTGTACTCAACAATATTTTGTGGAAACACAGCATAACGAAGTTTATAAGCCTTTTAATCTAATACGCCTTCAAGCGGAGATAAATTCCAAAGTTCTGCTAAGCCTTTTAAAACTTCATCTGGAATAACGTTAACGTTATCAAAACCAGCAGTAAGCATATAAAGTTGAGCAGTTTTTTCTACCGTTTCAACTAAACCAAAGGCTTCGTCTAAATTTTTACCAGTACCGTAAATACCGTGGTTTGTCCACATAACTAAACGGAATTTTTTCATTTTTTCAGCAGTTGCTTCGCCTATTAAGTTAGTACCACAAACCATACAAGGAAGAATACCAACGCCGTCTGGGAATACTACGATAGCTTCAGTATTTGATTTCCATAATCTTCTTGTAAAGTCAATTTCGTCGATAGGGCAAATTGCGTTCATAGCGATAGTATAAGTTGGGTGACTGTGTAAAACTACACGGTGTTCGGCATCAACTGATAAACGCGCAATATGGCTCATAAGGTGCGCAGGTAATTCGCTAGTGAATTTGCCACCGTCGGCATAACCCCATAAAAGTTCAGCCGTTTCACCGTTTTCGCCACCGATACGGAAAATACCAAGGTTTGTTTCAGGGTCTTTATCAACGTTTTTAAAGTACTTACCAGTACCCGTTACGATAAAGTATTTACCTATTAATTCTTTGGCGTTAAAGCCGATAGGAATAGTTCTAATAACTTTATTTACGTCAAGGTATTTTGAAAGTTCACTTTCGTTTAACATCATACTGATGTTACCACCGTTTCTTTCGTCCCAACCAAGACGGTACATATTTGCAGTTGTTTCGCGCATTTCTTTAACGAAAGGAGCGTTTGCTACGTCGCCAAAAGTTTTTACAATTTCAGTATTCATAAGTGTTTTAAGCCTCCTTATCTTAATGCTAAAACTTCTTTTTCATATTTTTTAACTTCTTCAATCCATTCGATATCAGGAGCGTTTTCACGGCGAAGATATTCTTTCCAAACGTCGCCAAGTGGTAAAGTTTTAAGTTCTTCTTGCATTGCTAAAAGTTCAGTAAATTTACCTTCGTCTTGTAACGATTTAAGCATTTTATTTGGTAAAAGTAAAGCGTTTAAAAGTGCCTTTTGCATATTTCTAAAGCCGATTACCCAAGCCGAAATTCTATTGATGCTTGCATCGAAATAGTCAAGCGCAATGTATACGCGTTTAGTTGCATCGTTTCTAACAATTTCTTTAGCAATTTCTTTAGTTTCGTCGTCAAAAGCAACAACGTGGTCACTATCCCAACGAACGCCACGAGTTACGTGTAAAGCAATTTCATCAAAGTAGCAAAGTAACGCTGAAATTTTATCGCTAACAACTTCAGTTGGATGGTAGTGTCCGTTATCCATAAGTGGTAAAATATCGTTTTTAGCAGCAAAAGTAAGAGTAAATTCGCCACTACCAGCAGTATAACTTTCAACGCCGATACCAAATACTTTTGATTCAACGCAAGGCTTAACAAGAGTTTTATCGTAAGGAACAGATAAAATTTGTTCTAAACTATCTTTATAGCGCATACGCGGTCCAAGTCTATCGGCAGGGATATCTTTAAAACCGTCGCCTATCCAAATATTCATAACGCAAGGAACACCTGTTTCTTTTGCAAAATATTCAGAAATTTCTACGCAACGTTTACCGTGTTCAATCCAGAACTTTCTAATATCTTCATCTGGGCTTGTTAAAGTTAAACCGTCTTTAACTTTTTCGTGAGAGAAATACGTAGGGTTAAAGTCGATACCAACACCGTGTTTTTTAGCAAATTCAACCCAAGGAGCAAAGTGTTCAGGTTTTAACGCGTCACGGTCTGCTTTATTTTCTTCAGTCATAATAGCGTAGTTAGCGTGAACGTTAATTTTCTTTTTACCTGGGCAAAGTTTCATAGCAAGTTCCATATCTGCCATAAGTTCGTAAGGCGTGCGTGCGCGACCTGGATAGTTACCAGTAGTTTGAATACCACCAGATAAACCACTTGAACCTTCAAAACCTAAAACGTCGTCACCTTGCCAACAGTGAATAGCAACGGGAATTTGTGCTAACGTGTTAAGCGCGCTTTCAACGTCTATACCAAATTTTTCATATTCTTTAACGGCTTGTAAATATCTTGACATATTAAATCTCCTTTATACCAAATGAATTTATTACAACTTGTCTGCCTTCTTTAAGGTCTTTTATTTCTTTTGAAGATATTGCTTGAGCAAGTAAATTGCCTACTGCAGTACCTTCGGTTGGACCTACTAACACTTTTTTGCCAGTATATTCTTTTGCCAAACGGTTAAGGTAACCGTCTTTACTACCGCCACCAACTATATTTAATATAGGGTAATTTACACCGGTAATTTTTTCAAGCGACTTAATTGTTTTAGCGTACACGCTAGCAATACTACGATACACTACGTTCATTACTTCGCCGATAGTTTCAGGAACTTTTAAGTTATAATCGACGCAATAGCTTTTAACGGCGTTAATCATACTTTCAGGGGCTAAAAATCTTTCGTCGTTAATATCTACTATCGAACCGAAATCACCAACGTCGATAGCCATATACATAAGGTCGTCGTAACTATATTTGCCTTGAAGTTCTTTTTTGATAGACTGAATAGTCCACATACCCGAAATATTTTTTAAAAAACGAATAGTTTTTTCAAAACCACCTTCGTTAGTCATATTAAAATTGAAGGCTTTCTCGTTAGTGATAGGCTCTTTAAGTTCAGTACCTAAAAGCGACCAAGTACCACTTGAAATGTAAAGTGGATTTTCGCTAATAGCAGGAACTGCCATTACGGCGCTACCAGTATCGTGCGTTGCAGGAACAACTACGTACGCATCAAAACCAACTTCGTTTTTAACTTCTTCAGTAAACCTACCAAGCACGGTTCCCGGTTCAACTATTTTTTGAAAAATATCTTTATCAAAACCGTATTTTTCAATAAGCTCATAGTCCCAGTTACGCGTTTTTGCATTGACAAGCGCAGTAGTAGACGCGTCGGTATATTCGTTAACCATAACGCCCGATAAACGATAATGCATATAGTCTGGCACGGTTAAAAACTTCTTTGCTTTTTGAAGTTTGCCACTTAACTTATCAGCGTAAAGTTGATATACGGTATTAAATACGGCGTGTTGAATACCAGTGCGTTCGTAAAGTTCACTAAATGAAACTAATTCTTGAGACTTTTCAGTCATATCGCTAGTACGCGAATCTCTATACGAATAAACTTCACCGATTATTTCGTTGTTTTCATCTAACAACGCGTAGTCTACGCCCCACGTGTCAATACCAACCGAGTACGGCGTAACGCCTAACTTATTACACTCTTTAATGCCTGCTATAATGTTAGCGTATAATTTTTCAACGTTCCAAACAAGTTTGTTACCGTCTTTTTCAGCACCGTTTTCAAAGCGATAAATTTCTTTAAGTTCTACTTTGCCGTTTTCGAACTTGCCAAGAATATGTCTACCACTTGATGCACCTATATCTACTGCAAGATAATACATATTTCACCTTTTATATACTAGCGCGTTTAGCGTCTATAAATTCTTTAACTTTAATTCTTTGATGGTTTTCGTCATTAACTTCGGTAAGATTGCCTAATTTAGCAATACGCTCAAATTCGTTAAGCATATCTTCTAACTGCTTTGAATTGTACTTATCGCTAAAGTTTATAATAAGCATATATCTAACGAAAAGCGATTCTATTTGCACCCTATCAAGATATTTTTGATATTTAGGTTCAGTATTTTTAACAAGTGCTAAACTTTCTTCAGCGTCGTTAAAATAGCGTTGTAACCTAACCGTAGTTGCATAAGGGAAGGCTTTTGTTATTGATAAGTATTCGTAAATATCACCGTGGTAATAAAAACGCTCACCGTCAGCATTTATAAACCCGTAAGTGCCGTCTGAATTTTTAGCGTCTGCCATATGATAATAATTACGTAAGAAAGTAAAATATCCGTAAATAGCGTCAAACGCTTGAGGGCCGTAATAGTTGTAAATAAAATCTCTATAAAGCCACTCTACGTCTTGGTCGGCGTCCCACATAAGTTGTGAACGCACGTACGTCATCATAGCCAAGAAAGACGTGCCCGACGTAGACGACGGAAGTTGAGTTAATATTTCGCTAACGCCTTTAGTTCTATAATACTTAAAATTGTCTGCAATAACGCTCCATTCTGGGTATGGTGCAATATAATCGCTAAACGACGTAGCATAGTCCCAAGTTGCTAAGTTTGAGCAAATTTTACTCCATTGTTCATACGCATTGTATGAAACTGAGTTGTAAGTAGTATCAAACTGCGCGTGCATATTTTCTGCTCTAAGATGCGCTATACGAACGACGATATCGTCAAGCAACGTTACGTCGGTAGACTTGCCGTCACCACTTGTACCAGTACCACCTAAGCATTTATACTTCGCGTCGTAACTAATAACCGTGCCATTAGTATTAACTGGCGCGTCTATACAATATAAATAAGCAAAGAAAGCAAGTTTAATATCACGCGTTGCGTTAAACGACGTAGAGTCGGTTACTATAAGGTCGCTAGGAATAGGCGTGCCACCTGGGAAGGTAGTTGCACCTGCTTGCCAGTCGTTAATAGCCTTTCTAACGGCGTTCATAAATAAGCACATTTGACCAGAATGCTTAATTTTGAAAACTTCGGTAGTACACGCTGAACAATTACAATAATTTTTTTCGTTATCGTTAATACCAAACATTATAACGCGTGCCGTTTCGTTAGGTATTATATATTTTTTAATTACGTTTTTAATAAGTTCGTCTAACGGGCGAATACCGTCACTTGAGTGCGCGTCGTTAGTAAGAACAGTTGTAAAACATAACTGACCATCTTTAAGTGAGCCACCGTTATAGTACCACTCTGGGTGAGTTTCAGCGTAAACGGTATAATCTAAAAACTCTCTACAAATAGACTGGTCGCTACCTATCCAACCGCCACCCTCCATACCACCGTATTGAGAGCCACTTCTACCGTGTTGACGAAGACGCACAACCCAGTCTTGATTTACGTGAGTAGTAGAGTTACCGTCAAGATAACGGCTATCAAAATCAGGAACGGCTACCACGTTCATATTTTTAAGTAAAACGTTAGGACTGTTAGTAATAGTCCATTCGTCTTGCGCGTAGTAACGGTAATTTAAGTTTCTTTCTAAAAAGCCGTAAGCACCGTAAATAATACCGTTGTTTCCACACGCGTTAATGATAACCACGTTGCCGTACGTTTGAATTTTGTACCCGTCGTTACCTAATACGCTAAAATCCATTTCGCCCATATCACTTGCGTAATAGAAAGAAGTATATCCAAGCGAAACGTATTTTTTGTTAACGTCGAACGCACCAACGCTTTCGTCAGTATCGTAAACTACTGGTAAAGTAAAGCCGTAAGCGTCTTTAATAAAATAGTTAAGTTCACTTGCTGCTTTAATTTCTATTGCCGAACTGTATTCGTTATTAGATACTAAAATTTTATAATCGCTAATTCCACCACTTATAAAATAGTTAGAACTATCGCTAATTTGTTCAAGGTTAACGGTATCAACGTAAGTATCAACGAATTCGTTATTGTTTTGACCGTTATCTTTGTTTGGATCACCTGAAGGGCTACAAGCCACAACGGTAAAAGCTAAAGTTAATGAAATAAGAAGGCTTATAATTTTAATAATACAATTTCTCATACTATCCCTCCTATTAAGTAACCGTTATCGTAAACGTCTTATAAGCAATATTACCTGCTTTATCCATAGCAACGTAAACTAACTTATATTCGCCAGCCACTTCAAACTTATAAGTAGCCGTACTATAACCATTTACTTGCACGGCCTTGTAGCCGTAATTAGGCGTTTCGATAAATACGTATTTTAAAATGTTTGCGTTAGTGCTTACGTTGTCGGTTGCAGTAAAACTTCTTACCGTAAGATAGCTGTTTACTCTTGCCGTTGTAGTTACTTGACCACTTATCTCAATAACTGGGTTTTCAGTGTCAACAACGGTTGCTAAATACTTAAGATTAGTAACGTTACCCTCTTCGTCACGCGAAGTGTAAGTAATAGTATACACACCGTACACACTTGCCACAAAACTATTTGTTCTATTTGCCTTTACACCACTTAAAATAGTAGTGCCGTTAGGGTCTACAACGGTAACGTTGGTTGTGCAATTAGTAGAGCACATATCGTACGCTTTTGCCGTTGGTAAAACTATCGTTTCAAGATAATCGTAAACGGTATCAACGCTTCCGTTCGTTACAACTTTAGGACCGTTAACGTCGTTACCAGTAGAAAATAAATATCTACCTTGATTATAGAAAGACGCTATGCTAAACCTATTATTTGCACTTGTACTTACAATTTCGTCAACTATAACGCTTACGTAAATTTTATCACTTGTAAAGCCGTTAAACTCAGCGCCACTATCAAAATTAGTAAGATTTAAAATTAAGTTGCCGTTAGCGTCTACAAGTTCAGTTTTCGATTTAAGCTTAAATAAAATTGTAGATATGTAATCAACGTCGCAAATTTCGCCTTTAGTATACGATTTATTGCCATTACCCGTAGTGACGTAAACGCTGTCGTGGTTTTTAGTAGTTAAACTAAGCGTAATAACTTCGTTTGCCATAGTGCTATCACTTAATACCACCGAAACTTTGTTAAAGTTTGCATAGCCGTTTTCAAAACTAAGACCAAGCGAAAATTCGCTTGCTTGTAACGGAATTAAATAGTTAATTTTAGCGCCGTTTTTTAAAGGTCTAAAGAAATATTCAATATCTCCACTTTCTAACGCACCTACAGCCAAAGAAACGTCGTTACTATCAAAGCCCCAGTATTTTACAAGGCTATTAACGCTATATAAAACTATTTCGTTAGAGTAAACTACTTCAGTTTCGCCCATTAACGACGTTGCTTCATAACGAATTTTCATTCTGTCAGCCGAAGTAGACGGAATGTAAACGTAGTCGCCCGTTTCGTTTGCGCTTACTAAAACGTAATTAGCGTCACTAACTTGAGTGCCGGCAGTATAACTAACTGCGTATACCTTAACTGGCACTTCTTCCCCGTAACCTAAGAAGGTGTAGTAATCGTACGCCTTAGGAACGTTTAAAATTATTGCGCCGTTTTTATATTCAGTAGGAACAACTATATCGTTAAGTCTAATAACCGGTTTTTGAGAAATTTCGGTTTGAATATTAAACGATTTTTCTACGCTTTTACCGATATAGTCGGTAACCACGTAAGAAATAATATAGTTACCAGCACTTTCAACTGTAAAACTATTATTTTTAACGTCAACGGTGTTTTCGCCGTTTTTAACAACGACGCTAACGTTTAAATTGCCCGAACCACCACTTACCGAATAGGCAGGTAAAATTATTCTTTCGCCTGCAAACGCCCTTTCGCTAAGCGCGCT
>JAGBYC010000085.1 GCA_017628935.1 Clostridia bacterium
GTTACGGAGTGCGCCTTGTTAGACGGTGTAAAAAAGAGTAAAATTAACTACCAAACAATACGCCAAAGCGTTAAAATTGAAAGTCAAATTCCTTTCACGTCGCAAAACAAATATATGCAAACGGTAGCTAATAACGTAGTGTATTTAAAGGGTGCGCCTGAAAAGATTGTTGATAAAAGTAAGCTAACGTATTATCAAAAACTTGACGTTTTAAACGAAATTAAAAAATATCAACAGCAAGGATATAGGGTAATTTGCTTTGCTAGTAAGGGCGTAGACGACGCAAATTTTAAATACGACGGTTTTGCCGTGCTTACCGACGAAATCCGTAAGGACGTTTATACCGCCGTTAAACAATGTATTGATGCAGGTATTAAAGTTAAAATACTTACGGGCGATAATTTTGAAACGGCTTATCAAGTAGCAAAGTCGCTAAAAATAGCAAGTAGTGAAAGTCAAGTTATGCTTGGTAGCGAAGTTGACGAAATGCCTATCGAAGAATTAAAAAGTAAAATAAATTTAGTTACGGTTGTTGCGCGTAGCACGCCTAAAACAAAACTTAAAATTGTAAACGCCCTAAAAAGTAATGGAGAAGTTGTAGCAGTAACGGGCGACGGAGTAAACGACGCTCCTGCCATAAAAAATGCAGATATAGGTATTGCTATGGGTAGTGGTAGCGAAATTACCAAAGAAGTTAGCGATATTATTTTATTAGACGACAGTTTTTCAACCATAATTACGGCAATATTTTTTGGTAGAAACATATATTTAAACTTTCAGCGTTTTATAATGTTTCAGTTATCTGTAAACCTAACGGCAGTTTTATTTATAATAATTTCGCTAATAACAGGGCTAAACAATCCTTTCAACGCCGTTCAACTACTTTGGGTGAATTTAATTATGGACGGTCCTCCAGCGCTCACTTTAGGCTTAGAAACTACAAGTAAATCGGTTATGAATAATAACCCGGTTAAGCGCACGGACAATATTATCACTAAAAAAATGCTTTTTAGAATAATTTTACACGCCGTAATAATGTGTTTTATTTTGTTTATGCAGTACGAATATAACGTTTTAAATGTTGAAAAACAGCAACTTTCTACGGTTATTTTTACACTTTTTGTGCTTATGAACTTATTTAACGCCTTTAATTCGCGTGAAACGGGCATTGAAAGTATATTTAAAAACCTAAAAAACAATAAGCCTATGCTATACACATTTTTAGTAACCTTTTTAATACAAATTGTAATAACTGAATTTGCTGGTGGTTTTTTCAAAACCGTTCCGTTAGGCTTTGAAACGTGGATAAAAACCATACTTTTATCAAGCGTAATAGTAATAATTTCAGAATTTTATAAGTTTATTTTTAGGCTAATAAATAAAAATTTTAAAATAAGAAAAAAGGTTTAATTAAAACGCAAAATAATGCATACACTTAAAGTATGAGTGAACTTATAATAACAGAAAGCAGTTTAAGAAAAAGCAATTTAACCTATCTTTACAGCGCGCTTTCAGAAATAATAAATCAAGTTGATGCGCGCGTAGATATTAAAAACGGTAAAAATCGCACCGAACTTAAAATATCTATTCCCGACGAATATAAAAACGTATTTTTAACTGAAACTGAAGACAAAATTGCCGACGTTATAGTTATAAACTATAAATACAAGCATTTTAAAAAGAATATTTCTATCAGTGGGCTATCTTCAGCCGAAAAAGAACTTTTATACGTTGCGTTAATTTCAGCCGATTTTGACGACGACAAAAAGTACGTTATTAAAAAACTACGCGCCTTTAAAGAATATACTATCGACGGTATTTACAATTTTAGGCTAAAACCTTTAAAAGAAAAATGGAACGAAATTATTAGTTATATTCCAAGCGCGTTTGGTCCGTCGGGGTTAAGAGAATTTATATCTTATTTAATTAAAGATAAGGTTGGCAAAAAAGTGTTTTACGAACACGGCAAAGTGTACGACAAGCATTATAACGAATTAAAGCGTGTAGACCTTATTGAAAACTCTAACGACCTAACCGTAGTAAAAGAAATTTTACTTTCAGGGGCAGGCGAAGTTGAACTTGTTTCAAGTCTTCCACCAGTTGACGAAAAATACGTAAAAGAATTTTTTCAAGACAAACTACGTTTTTCAACTGAATACTATTCGTAAAAAAATATTTAAATTAAATAAAAATCGTTGACAAAAATAAAAAATGGCGTTATCATATTTAAACAAGTTAATATTTGGACATATTCAAGACAAGTAGCGTTACCGTACGCTTTACAGAGAGTGCGCCCTAAGGCTGAAAGGCGCGTAAGATAAAGTAACTTGAAACCACTTGATTATCCAAAAAGCGCAATCACGCTATAAAGTGTAAAGTGGCCTATTATATAGGCAATTAAGGTGGAACCGCGGAATTATTCGTCCTTAAATTTGTATTATTGATGCAAATTTAAGGGCTTTTTTTAAACCATATAAACTGCGTATAACGTCGTTTTTATGCTTTAATTCGCATTTAAGCCATATAAACTGCATATAACATAAAATTCAACACAAATTCGTGTAAATATAAGGAGTAAACTTATGATAACAATAAAATTACCTGATGGAACTTTAGTTGAGTTAAACGACGGCGCAACCGTTAAAGACGTTGCTTTGTCTATTAGTGAAGGCTTAGCAAGAAACGCCGTTGCTGGTGAAATTGACGGTGTTTTAGTAGATTTATCTACTAAAGTTGCCGATAATAACGTTGTTCGTATTATTACAATGCGTGATGAAGAAGGTTTAAAAATTTATCGTCATACAACTGCACACGTTTTAGCGCAAGCCGTTAAAAGCATTTACCCAACTTGTATGTTAGCAATAGGTCCGGTAGTTGAAAACGGTTTTTATTACGATATAGAATTTAAAACGCCTATCACTCAAGAAGATTTTAGTAAAATTGAAAAAGAAATGCAAAGCATTATCAAAAGCGATTTACCTATTGAAAGATTTGAACTTAGTAGAAAAGATGCCGTTAAACTTATGAAAGAATACGGCGAAAAATACAAAGTTGAACTTATTTCTGAACTTCCTGAAGGTGAACCTATTTCTTTCTATAAACAAGGAGCGTTCGTTGACCTTTGCCGTGGTCCACACCTTCCTTCAACTGGTAAAATTAAAGCGTTTAAACTTACTGCTTTAACTGGCGCGTACTGGAAAGGTGATAGCAAAAACAAAATGATTTCACGTATTTACGGTACTGCTTTTGAAAAGAAGTCGCAACTTGACGAACACCTTGAAGCCGTTGAACAAGCAAAACTTCGCGACCATAACAAACTTGGTAGAGAACTTGGCTACTTTACAACGGTAGATACAATCGGTCAAGGCTTACCAGTTTTACTTGAAAAGGGTAGTAAAACGGTACAAGTTCTTCAACGCTTTGTAGAAGATGAAGAATATATACGTGGTTACATTTTAACAAAAACTCCACTTTTTGCAAAAAGCGACTTTTATAAAATTTCAGGACACTGGGATCACTACCGTGAAGGCATGTTCGTTATGGGTGATGAAAAGAAAGATAAAGAAGTATTTGCACTTCGCCCTATGACTTGTCCGTTCCAGTTCCAAGTTTACCTTGCTAAACAAAGAAGTTACCGCGACTTACCTATGCGTTTTGGCGAAACTTCTACGCTTTTTAGAAACGAAGATAGTGGCGAAATGCACGGTCTTATTCGTGTGCGTCAATTTACTATTTCTGAAGGCCACCTTGCTTGTACGCCAGACCAACTTGAACAAGAATTTAAAGGTTGCGTTGATATTGCGCTTTATATGATGAATGCAATAGGCTTTGAAAACGATATAACATATCGTTTTAGTAAGTGGGATCCATCTAACAAAGAAAAATATATCGGTTCGGCTGAAGAATGGGAAACTGTTCAAAACCGTATGAAAGATATTTTAGATAACCTTAATATCAACTACGTTGAAGCAGAAGGCGAAGCAGCGTTCTACGGCCCTAAACTTGATATACAAATGAAAAACGTATTTGGCAAAGAAGATACGCTTGTTACAATTCAAATTGACTTCCAACTTGCAAAACGTTTTGAAATGGAATAC
This sequence comes from Clostridia bacterium, assembly GCA_017628935.1. Classification (GTDB taxonomy): domain Bacteria; phylum Bacillota; class Clostridia; order Christensenellales; family Borkfalkiaceae; genus HGM11412. The sequence continues at coordinate 4,098 of JAGBYC010000085.1, forward strand.
GTTGATAAAGACGGTTCTAAAAAATATCCTTACGTTATTCACAGAACAAGCCTTGGTTGTTACGAAAGAACGCTTGCACTTTTAATTGAAAAATACGCAGGTGCGTTACCTGTATGGATGAGCGCAGAACAAGTTGCTATTTTATCAGTTAACGAAGCAAGTGAAGATTACTGCCGTAAACTTAACGCTAAGTTTATTGAAGAAGGCTTACGCCCAGCACTTGATATTCGTGGCGAAAAAATAGGTAAAAAGATTCGTGAAGCGCAACTTGATAAAGTTCCTTATATGCTTATTATCGGTGATAAAGAAGTTGAAAACGGCAATACCGTATCAGTTCGTCGCCGTGGTCAAGGCGATTTAGGTTCAATGACTATTGACGAATTTATTGCCATGGTTAAAAAAGACGTAAAAGAATTAAAATTAGACTAATTTTAAAAAAGGGTGGGAGTTTTCTCACCCTTTATTCAGTTGACAATATGCTTTAAATAGCATATAATAACATCAAGCGTGAGTTCTACGGAACAAAATAATGGTGAGATTATATCAATATCCGTGTGTCGCCTATAAGAAGTAAC
>JAGBYC010000086.1 GCA_017628935.1 Clostridia bacterium
GCGTTTATCTATGTCGGTAGCGTTTGTACTTGTAACCGTTGCAATTTCAAACTTCTCGTTCTCTATTGGCGACGTTCACGTTGCTTTCTCACCACTTTTATCTTGCATGATGCTTGGTACTGTTTTCTGCAACACTTGCGACTTTTCTGCAAAACTTATGGATAGGCTTGATAGATGGACTGCGCCTATTTTCATACTCTTTTTCGTATTAAGTGGTGCTGAACTTGACCTTTCGGTTATGGCCGATATTTCTATCGTTTTAATAGGTTTAGTTTACATTGTGTTCCGTTGCGTTGGTAAATATTTTGGCGCAAGCATAAGCGCTACGATGGTAAAGGCAGAACCTAACATTAAAAAATACTTAGGTATTACGTTATTTCCACAAGCCGGCGTTGCGCTTGGTATGGCTATAAAGGCAGGCGCTCTTGTAGGTGGAATAGGCGTTATTATTGCAAACGTAACTTTATTTTCAGTTTTAATTTACGAACTTGTTGGACCTTTCCTTACTAAAATTGCTTTAACTAAAGCAGGCGAAATTGACTTTGAAGGCAAAATTAGTGAACGTATACACGAGGCTGCGGCTAATAATTAACTATTGATTTTAAAAGCAAATTATAGTATAATAAGCGTAGTAAAATAAGCGAGGTTGCTATGGCAAACACTAAACTTAAATGCACTTTTTGTGGTAACGAGCAAGAAGGCGAATTATCAATTAAAGAAACTGTTTGCAGTAGTTGTAAAAAGCCTTTTATAACTGAGCGTGGCGCTAAATACTATAACAGTATGGTTAAACTTGCCGTAACCGAAAAAAAGGTTGCTTACGGCGAAATGTTTAAAAAGGTTGACACTTTGGTTAGCGAAGGCGAATTTTACCTTGCTAACGAAGATTTTGAAAATGCTAAACAAAAATTTTTAAGCGCGCTTGAAATAACTACCGTTGACGTTCGCGTTTATCTTGGTTTAGTTAAGTCGCACACTAAAAATTTTACCGATTATAACGACAAAACTCATTTTGAATATTTAAACAAAGCAATTTCATTTGCTACTAAACATCAAAAAGAAGAAATTCGTACAATGTATAAAGCGTACTACGAAGTAAGCAACTACACCCCAGAAGAACTTTCTAAATATAGTGAAGAAGAACTTAACCAACGCAAGGCGCAAACTGAACAAGTTTTAAAAGACGGTATACCCCGTCATTACAAGTCGGCTGAAAACGTTAAAACTTATAAAGTTTTATTGCCTATTTTCTTTGCCCTTTCGTTAGTAGTTTTTGCGGTATCACTTTTTATTAAAAACGAAACTGCAACTTTGATTTTAGACGCTATTTCAATTTCATTTATGTTAGTTGCGCTTGCTTTAATTATTGCTTTATCGGGCTTAGCGTCTAAGGCGTCTATTTTCGATTTTGCGCTTGATTTTTACGACGCGTTTGACGATATTAACCTTACGGTTAAAGAGGGCGTTAACGCCTTTACGGCGCTTGAAACGCTTGCCGTTGACTATTTGAACGGAGCAACCCCTACCACACTTGAAAACAGCCTTAGCGAAATAATTTTAATACTTGTAAATAGTGATGATGAAAAGGCTAACAACTTTGTTTTAAAATATAAAATAGCAAATAAAATAATTAAAAATTTTGAAGAAAATTAAAATTGCTTACCACTACGGTAAGCAATTTTTTTAGTCTTCATTTATAGTGTATTTATATAACGAATTTTTTGAAACGCCACGCTCGTTTGCAACTATTTTAATAGCCTCTTTTTTACTTAATCCACGGCTTAAATATAAGTTTATGTGTTCAAGTTCAGTTAAGTTATCAAAGGCGTTTTCTTGCTTTTTAGCGCCCTCTACAACTATCACGAATTCGCCACGTGGGTCAACAATTTCAGCGTTAGACAAGTTAAATCTATACACCCTTTCGTGAAGTTTGGTAATTTCTTTTACGGCAACTGCGCGTCTATCACCTAACCCTTCATACAATTCTTTTAAATCTTTATTAACGTCGGGTGGGGCAGCGTAAAAAATTAAAGTAGACGGCACGTTTTTATACGTTTTAAGTAAGGCTTGCTTGTCCTTTTTCTTTTCAGGTAAAAAGCCTATAAAAGTAAAGTTTGACGCATCAAGCCCCGATAATAAAAGCGCTGATATGCACGCCGTAGCACCTGGAACAACGGTAAATTCTATTCCGTTTTCACTAAGCGCTTTAGTAAGCACGTTACCAGGGTCTGAAACAACAGGCGTTCCAGCATCAGTAATAAGGGCTACGTTTTTACCTTCTTTTAAAAGGTTTATAACGGGCTCGGTTTCTTTAACTTCGTTAAACTTATGATAACTTATAAGTTGTTTTTTAATACCGTAATGGTCAAGAAGTTTTAACGAATGGCGCGTATCTTCACATAAAATTACGTCAACCGAATTTAAAACTTCAATAGCACGGTATGAAATATCAGCCAAATTGCCGATAGGAGTTGATACTAAATATAACATATTAATCTCCGTTTATAGCGTTTACGGGTATTTTAAGTTGTGGTTTTACACCTTTTACGGCGTTTACCATAAATAAGTACGGTGGGTTGTTAGCACTAGTTGAAACGAATTGTATTTGCTTTGGTTCTAACCCGTTTTGGCGTAAACTAACAATAAGGTCGGTAAAACGCTCGATGCGTTGGCAAATACAAAGCCTACCACCGTGTTTTAATTTTTTAGATGCAACAGAAATAATTTCTTCTTGCGTTACCGTTATTTCGTGGCGACACATTGCAATATTTTCATTGCCGTTAACTTCGCCACTACCCTTCTTTTTATAAGGCGGATTGCAAAGAATAAGCGAATATTTACCGTTATATTCGTTGCCTAATTGCTGTATAGGTAAGTTTATTACGTTAAAAATGTCGCCAAGATTATTTATATCAATACTTTCTTTAGAAAGCGACGCTAACTCTGGTTGAATTTCAATAAGGTCAACCGACTTACAGTTTTTATTTAAAGCGTAATAATGAATACCTACTATTCCACTTCCACTACAAAAGTCGGCAACTATATCGTCTTTTTTTGCGTCGGCAAATTTTGATAACATAACGGCGTCGCTAGTGAAACGGTACAATTCGTCGTTTTGAATAATTTTTAAATTGTCAATTCCAAGTTCTTCAATTACTTTCATACACATAATTAAAAGGGGCGCACGAAAATGCACCCCTTTCTTATTTTTATTCTTCTACAGGCGCGCCTACCGGACAAATATCTGCACAAGCACCACAAGAAATACAATCATCATTAATTGCATAAACGTCGCCTTGCATTGATATTGCGTTAACTGGGCAGTTATCTTCACAAGCACCACAAGCGATACAAACGCTTTCTTCAATTACGTATGCCATAATATGTAACCTCCATTTTTTATACGTTTATTTTATCACACTATTTTAATTTTGTATAGTGTTTTTATATAAGTTTAAATTTTTTATTCAGCGTCGCTAACGTCGTCAACGTCACTTTCAGCGCACGGTTTCTTTTTAAAAGTTAATTCGTCAAGATTATAATCTTTATAAATAAGCGTGCCGTCGCGTCCAGACGTTTTAGTTTTAACGGTCATTTTAAGCATATTGTTAGAAATTACTATCGCCTTTCCGTCAGGAGTTTGTACTTCACTACCTACTTTAGGCATCTTTTTAAATGCTTCGGCGTAAGGTTCGTTTTCATATTCTAAACAACACATAAGCCTACCACATAGCCCACTAATTTTTGCAGGATTTAACGATAAGCCTTGATTTTTAGCCATTTTTATTGTAACTGCTTTAAAATCGTGTAAAAAGGCTTTACAGCAACATACTCTACCACAAGGCGCAATACCACCTAAAAGTTTAGTTTCATCACGGCTACCTATTTGGTGTAATTCAATACGGTGATGAAGTTCTTGCGCAAGTGATTTTACAAGGTCACGGAAGTCAACGCGGTTAGGAGCAGTAAAGTAAATAACTATTTTGCTACCGTCGAAAGAAATTTCGGCGTCAACAATTTTCATTTCCAAACCAAGTTTTAAAACTTCTTCAGTTGATTTTTTAATTATGTTAGGAATTTTTTGTTCATTTTCTTTAACTTTTTCACTATCGCGCTTAGACGCCCTGCGTGAAATAGGCTTTAAAGGTTGAACAATTTCACTATCTTCTACTTCTTTATTTTCGGTAATAATCACTCCGTATTCGACGCCACGCGCAGTTTCAACAATTACGCCTTCGCCCTTTTTATATTCTTCACCTTTAGGGTCGAAATAATATACTTTACCAGAGTGAGCAAATTTTACCCCCACTATTTTTGCCATTTAAATTTCCCCTCCAATACGCCGAATAAAATACCGTCGGCCACAGCGTTAACGTTTAAGTTAAAGTTTGCCTTTTTTTCAAGTTCGGTAAATTTTTCAGACATATGTATAAGCGCACCGTAACTATATAAACTACTAATTACGGCGATTGAGTTTTCTATATTTTCACTTTCTTTTTTGCTTTTATAAGCAAAAACGTTGCTTATAACTTTAAGCATTGCCGATAAAACGGCACGGTAATTTTCTTTATTTATTTTGCTTGCAAACTTGTATGCATCTTTGCTTGATTTAAGGTTTAATATAATATCATAGCAAAGTTCAGTTTCGTTTTTAACGCCTACGTTTAACGCGTTAATCGCTTCGCCAAGTTTACCGTTCGACGTTTTTACAGCACTTTCAATTTCGCCTACCTTATCAGCGTAATTTTCAGTTAAAAACGCCGTTAAATCGTTAGCATTAAAACTTGGAATATCTAACCTTTTTACACGTGA
>JAGBYC010000087.1 GCA_017628935.1 Clostridia bacterium
ACGTGCGTTTTGACCGTCGCGACCGATTGCTAACGAAAGTTTGTCGTCTGGAACGATTACGCGCGCCGACTTTTCATCAATTGCAGTTACGCGAAGTACTTTAGCTGGAGCAAGCGCTTTAGCAATAAATTCAAGTGGGTCTTCACTCCAAGGAATAATATCAATTTTTTCACCGCCAAGTTGTTCAATAACGGCGTTAACGCGCATACCTTTATTACCAACGCACGCGCCAACTGCGTCAACTTGTGGGTCGATGCTGTGAATAGCCACTTTACTTCTTTGACCTGCTTCACGAGATACCGACTTAATTTCTACGATACCTTGGCGAATTTCAGGAACTTCGTTTTCAAAGAAACGTTTAACAAGACCCGTAGCAGTTCTTGAAACTAAAATTTGAGTAGTTTTACCAACTGTACGAATTCTTTTTACGTAAACCATAAGTTTTTGGTTAAGTTCGTATTTTTCACCTGCAACTTGGTCGGCAGGTAACATAACGCCTTCAATTTGGCCACTAGCGTGCGTGCTTGCAAGTTCAAGGTAAACGTTGCCACCTTCAATACGGCGTACGATAGCAGATTGAATTTCGTTTTCTTTTTCTTCAAATTCTTGTAAAGTGCTGTTTCTTTCAGCTTCACGAACTTTTTGCATAATAACTTGTTTTGCAGTACCTGCTGCAATACGACCAAAATCTTTAGGTGTGAATTCTTTTTCTAAAGTGTCGCCAAGTTTGATGCTTTTTTTAATTTCTTTTGCGTCGGCTAAAGAAATTTCTTTATCTGGGTCAACAACTTCTTCAACTACCGTTTTAGTTGCAAAGAAACGGATTGAACATTTTTCATCGTTAAGTTTAACGATTACGTCACTTGCATCGCCGGCGTGTTTTTTGTACGCTGAAGAAAGAGCGTTTTGAAAAGTTTCAATAAACGCTTGTTTTTCCATACCCTTGCTTGCGCAAAGTTCGTCGAGTGCGGCAAAAAAATCTTTACTAATCATAATTTTCTCCTTGATATTTAAACGCGATTTATTAATCGAATTTTATCGCTTTGTTTATTTTTACTATACTTGAAAGTGGTAAGGTGTAATCTTGCCCACCATCTGTTACTGTTACTACTTTACCGTCGTACGCTTTTAAAACGCCTTCGATAAACTTTTTACCTGAAACCGATGCGTAAAGTTTAACTTCAACTTCTTTACCTACGTTACGCATAAAGTCGCGTTCGGTTTTGAAAGGTCTGTCAAGCCCCGGACTTGAAACGTTTAAAGTGTAAGGATTATCGTACGGGTTTAACGTGTCAAGTGGTTCGTTAATAGCATTGTGGAATAATTCACAAGTATCTAAGTCGACGCCACCTTCCTTATCAATATAAACGGTAAGGCTTGGGTTTTTAGCCATTTTAAAACTAACTTCAACAATTTCAATATTTAAACTGTCAGCAATCGGTTTTAAAAATTCGTAAATTTCTTCGTTTGATTTTGCTTTCATTAAAAATTTACCCCTTATAAACAAATTTGTGAGTGGCTTTTTACCACTCACAAACTTAATTTAAGTATGTTACTAAAGTAATTTTAGCATACGTTAACCATTTTGGCAAGCATTTTTGCTAAATTTTATAAATATTATAATATTTTTAAACCTAATTAACTAAAAAGCCTAATTAAAATTGAAATCTTGCAAGTTAATTAAGTTTAATTAAAGTTTTAAAAGCAAGCAATACAAGGATAGCAAAGGTGAAACGCTTGACCTAACCTTTTTGGTTATTGAAGTGTTAAGCCTTTGCAGTAAACGAAGTATAACGAAGTTTATAAGGCCTTAAAAAAGGCTTAGAAACGAGTTAGACAAGGCTCTTAAAATTTTTTGGTTACAATTAACCTTGTTGGTTATTGTAGGCATAAAATTTTAAAGAAACACAGCATAA
>JAGBYC010000088.1 GCA_017628935.1 Clostridia bacterium
AAACTTTACGTAACCGACCTTATGTCGAAAGAAAAGTTAACCACGCGTGAACTTAACTATATTAAAGCAATCTTTTTAGAAAAGGCTGATAATATTGAAAGTGTGTTTAAAAACGCAGTTAAGGTTATAAGTGAACTTTCTGGTTACACTTCGGTAGGTGTTGCCGATAACGACGCTAACGACAAAATTTTAGAAATTAAGTTTTTCCGTTTCCGTCCTGAACAAGCACTTTTATTATTAGTAACCGACCTTAAACTTTATAAAGACCATTACGTTTCAGTTCCAAGTGAAATGACTAACGAACAGTTAGACGAAGCGTCGGCAATGATGAATAAACTTTTCACTGGTAAAACGTTTAACGAAATTTGCCAAATGGAAGTTGATTTTAACGATAGTTTTTCGGGCTATAAAACGGTATTTTTAAACGTAATTGAAGCGCTTAAAGTTTACTTTTCTGCTGATAGCGACGTTGTTATGGAAGGTACTGACAAAATTTTACAACACGCCGACTACGTTAGCGTAGATAAAATTAAAGACTTTTTATCAGTAGTAACAAGTAAAGATAAAATCGTTAACATTTTAACTGATGATAGCCACGATTTAAGCGTAAACGTTAAAATCGGTAGTGAAGGTTATGATAAAATTCCTAAAGACTGTTCGGTTGTATCTGCAACCTATACGGCAAACGGTAAAAAAATAGGTACTTACGGCGTTATAGGTCCTGCAAGAATGGATTACCAAAAGGTAGTAGCAGTACTTGAAAACGTTGGTAAAATAATAGAAAGTATAATACAAAATAGGTAATTATGGAAGAAAAAGAATTAAACGTAAACGAGCCTGCAACTGAAGAAACTAAAAATGAAAAGGTTAACGTTTCAAAACTTACTGAAAAACAAGCAAAAAAGATGCTTAAAGAAGTTTTAGCCGTTAACGAAGAATTAGTTAACAGTTTAAAAACGGTTACTGAAGAAGCAAATAAGTATAAAGATAGTTGGTATCGCTCTGCTGCCGATTTTGAAAATTTTAAAAAACGCAATCAAGAAACGCGCATTAACGCGTATAAAGAAGGCAAAATTGACGCTATTACAGGGCTTTTACGAATAGGCGACAGTTTAGATAGGGCGCTTACAATGAATTTAGATGATAAAACGCGTGAAGGTATTACTTTAACGGCACGCAGTTTTAGTGAAATTTTAGAAAGCTTAGGCGTTACGGCAATAAATCCCGTAGATGAAGATTTTGACCCGTTAACACAAGAGGCAATTATGCAAGTTCCTGCCGAAGAAGGCGAAACTGCAGGTAAAGTAAAACAAGTATTTTTAAAAGGTTATAAACTTGGCGATAAAGTAATTAGATACGCTCAAGTTGTAGTAATAGGGTAAAACCCATCTTAAATTAATTTTTCTTTAAAGGAGATATATATTATGGCAAAAATTATTGGTATTGACTTAGGTACAACTAACTCTTGCGTAGCAGTAATGGAAGGTGGCGAACCAGTTGTTATCGCTAACGCTGAAGGCGCAAGAACTACTCCATCAGTAGTAGGTTTTCAAAAAGATGGTCAAAGATTAGTTGGTCAAGTTGCAAAAAGACAAGCGGTAGCAAATGCAGACAGAACAATTATTTCTATCAAAAGACATATGGGTTCTGACTACAAAGTATAAATAGATAGTAAAAAATATAGTCCACAAGAAATATCAGCAATGATACTTTCT
>JAGBYC010000089.1 GCA_017628935.1 Clostridia bacterium
CGAATTCTTTCATTTCAGCGTGAGTGAAAGCATCGATACCCTTTTCTAAAGTGTAATCGTTTTCTTTAACCCAATCTTCAATAAGTTTGTCGGCACGGAATCTTTCGTGACATTCTTTACAGTCCATAAGCGGATCACTAAAGCCTGCTAAGTGGCCTGATGCTACCCAAGTTTGTGGGTTCATTAAGATAGCCGCGTCTAAGCCGACATTGTATTTGTTTTCTTGAACGAATCTTTGCCACCACGCTTTTTTAACATTGTTTTTAAGTTCAACGCCTAAAGGACCATAGTCCCAAGTGTTTGCAAGACCGCCATAAATTTCACTACCAGGGAAAATATAACCCCTTGTTTTGCAAAGGGTAACAAGTTTTTCCATTGTAACTGCTCTTTTTCCCATAAAGCACCTCTAAATAAATTATATAGTTAATTTTATAAAAATTACCCCGCATTGTCAAGCAAAAAGCCGTTATTTAAGGCTAATTATAATATAAATTTATAAAATGCTTTAATTACAATTGATTATTAGAAAAATATGTGCTAAAATATTAAAATAAAGACACAATACAATTATTACTTTTAGGAGTATTTTATGCTTGACGATATTACTATATCACGCAACGCTACGTTGCAACCTATTACTGAAATTGCTAAAAAATTAGGAGTAGATGAAAACGATTTAGAACTCTACGGTAAATATAAAGCTAAAGTTAACGCTAAAACTAACCCTAAGTCGAAACTTATTTTAGTTACGGCTATTAACCCAACGGCTGCTGGCGAAGGTAAAACTACCGTTTCTATCGGCTTAGCAGACGCTATGAATAAACTTGGCGTTAACACTTGTTTAGCACTTCGTGAACCATCTTTAGGCCCTGTGTTTGGTATTAAGGGTGGCGCTACTGGTGGCGGTTATTCTCAAGTTTTACCTATGGATGATATTAACCTTCACTTTACTGGCGACCTTCACGCAATAACTGCTGCAAACAACTTACTTTCTGCACTTATTGACAACCATATTTATCACGGTAACGCGCTTAAATTAAACCCTGAAAAAATTTATTTTAGACGCTGTATTGATATGAACGACCGTGCTTTACGTTACTGTAAAGTAGCAGGTAAAAATCAAGGCATTGAACGTGACGAAGGTTTCGTTATTACGGCAGCATCTGAAGTTATGGCTACGCTTTGCTTAGCAAACGACTATGCCGACCTTAAAACTCGCCTTGGCAATATTATAGTTGGCGAAAATGAAAACGGCGACTTCGTTTACGCGCGTGAACTTAACGCTGAAGGCTCTATGGCTACTTTACTTAAAGACGCCGTTAAACCTAACCTTGTTCAAACAATTTACGGAACTCCTGCATTTATTCACGGTGGTCCGTTTGCAAATATCGCACACGGCTGTAACAGTGTTATGGCAACTAAAACCGCTATGACTTATAGCGACTATGCCGTTACTGAGGCAGGCTTTGGCGCAGACCTTGGCGCTGAAAAATTCTTAGACCTTAAATGCCGTACTGCAGGTATTGAACCTAACGCAGTTGTTATAGTTGCAACTGCACGTGCTCTTAAACTTCACGGTGGCGTTGAAAAAGCAAACCTTAATAGCGAAAATATCGACGCTATTGAAAAGGGTTTAGCTAACCTTTATAAACATATTGAAAACGTTAAAAACGTATTTAATAAGCCTGTTGTTATTGCTATTAACCGTTTCCCTACCGATACTCAAAAAGAACTTGACTATATTTTAAATGCAGTTAAGGCTAAAGGGGCAGACGGTGCTATTAGCGAAGCGTACTCTAAAGGCGCAGACGGTGCTATTGAACTTGCTAAAAAGGTTATTGACGCTACTAACGTAGAAAGCAAACTTCAATTCCCATACGAATTAACTGACAGTATTGAAGATAAAGTTAACGCCGTAGTTACTAAAATTTACGGTGGCGCAGGCGTTGAGTTTAGCGACCTTGCTAAAGAAAAAATTAAAAAAGCCGAAGCACTTGGCTTTAAAAACTACCCTGTTATTATTGCTAAAACGCAATATTCGTTATCTGACGACGCTACGCTTATTGCTCGTCCTACCGGCTTTACCGTTTCAGTACGCGATATTGAAATTCGTGGTGGCGCAGGCTTTATTGTTGCCGTTGCTGGTAAAATTATGCTTATGCCTGGTCTTCCTTCACGCCCTGCCGCTGAAAATATTGACGTTGATGCCGAAGGTAACATTTCCGGCTTATTCTAAAATTACGGAGTTTATATGGAAGCAAAAAACTTTATTGAAGAAATTATTAACGACGAACTTAGCCGTGGGGTTGTAAACGAAGTTCACACACGCTTTCCACCCGAACCTAACGGATATCTTCACATAGGACACGCTAAAAGTTTATGCTTAAACTTCGGTACGGCTAAAAAGTACGACGGCCTTTGCAATCTTTTCTTTGACGATACTAACCCGTCGAAAGAAAAAACTGAGTTCGTTAATGCTATTAAAAAAGATATTGAATGGCTTGGCTTTAAATGGCACGAAATTCATTACGCATCAGACTTTTTCGATACAATTTACTCTTTAGCAGAAAAACTTATTAAAGACGGAAAGGCTTTCGTTTGTGATTTATCGGCCGAAGAAATTAGAAACACACGTGGCACGCTTACCGAACCTGGTGTTGAAAGCCCTTACCGTAACCGTAGTATTGAAGAAAACTTAGCGCTTTTTAACGATATGAAAAACGGCAAGTTTGGTGACGGTGAAAAGGTTTTACGTGCTAAAATTGATATGAAGTCGCCTAACATTAACATGCGCGACCCTGTTATTTACCGTGTATTACACGCTACACACCACCGTACTGGTGATAAGTGGTGCGTTTACCCTATGTACGACTTTGCTCACCCACTTTGCGATAGTATGCAAGGCGTTACTCATAGTATTTGTACGCTTGAGTTTGAAGACCACCGTCCACTTTACAACTGGGTAATTGAAAACACCGGCGTTAGCCACAAACCACGCCAAATTGAGTTTGCGCGCCTTAACTTAACTAATACGGTTATGAGTAAGCGTTATCTTAAAAAACTTGTTGAAGAAGGTGCTGTTGAAGGTTGGGACGACCCTCGTATGCCTACTTTAACGGGTTTAAGAAACCGTGGCGTTCCTGCTGAAGCGCTTAAAAAATTCTGCGAAGAAATAGGCGTTGCTAAAGCAAATAGCGAAATTGAAATTAGTTATTTAGAACACTTTATTCGCGACTATTTAAATACCAACGCTGAACGCGCTATGGCTATTGAAAGCCCTATTAAAGTTACTATTACTAACTACGATAAAATTAGCGAAGATTTAGAGTTTGACGTTAACCCTAACGACGAAGAACCTAAAAAACGCCAAATTACTTTCTCTAAAAACTTATTTATTGAAAGCGACGACTTTTCACTTAACCCACCACCAAAATATTTCCGTTTAAAAGTTGGTGGATACGTTCGACTTAAAAACGCGTATATTATTAAGTGTGACGACGTTATATTAAACGACGACGGTTCTATTAAAGAACTTCTTTGTTCTTACCTTCCTAATAGCCGTTCTGGTAACGATACAAGTGGTGTTAAAGTTAAAGGAACTATCCACTGGGTTAACGCCGATAACTGTATCGACGCTGAAATTCGTAAATACGACTATCTTTTAAAAGACGCCGAATACGCTGGTCAAGACTTCTCTTTACGTATGAATTACGATAGCGTTAAGGTATTTAACGGCAAAGCCGAACCTTACCTTTTATCTAACGGCGAAGGCGTTTCTTACCAACTTTTACGTAAAGGTTATTACAAAACGTTTATTAAAAACAATAAATTAATTTTATCTGAAATCACTTCAATGAAAGACAGTTTCAAACCTAAACAATAAATTTTTAAAGGAGATTAGATTATGACTTGGGTTCTAGATATTATAGCAATCTTTTTCGTATTTTTCTTTTCACTTTACGGACTAATTAAAGGTTCGTACTATATGATAATAGACACGCTTTTAGTAGTTGTGTGTATTGCTGGCGCTGGCGTAGGTGCTTTCCTTACCGTTCAATACGGACTTACTGCGTTAGGCATAGTTGACGGCTTTGCTGAAATTTGGGTACAAATTTTAGGATTTTCTAAAATAGCAGGTGTTCAAGAAACCTTAAATATGGTTGCCTACTATATAGCCTTTGGCTTGCTTACCGTTGTGCTTTTCGTTATTTACGGCGTTATCTTACACTCTTTACGTAAACTTTTATTAAAAGGCGTTCAAGGTTTAAGAAACAAAGTTCCTTTCATTAAATTTTTAGGCAACTTCTTAGGTTTCGTTGTTAACTTTGCAATTTCTGCAGGAATTGTGTTAGTAGTTATGGCTTTCTTCCACTCTTTCCAAAACTGCGAAATTATTTATAGTTATACTAACGAAGCGTTACAAGCATGCGACGTTTTAGGTTTAATTTACGATATTAACCCACTTAACCCTTTACTTGAAGGTGTTGGACCTGCAATTGAAGCAGCACTTGGCAACTTCTTAGCGTAATTAAATAAAATTAAAACCCCGAAAGCAAAATTGCTTTCGGGGTTATTTTTTATACTAAACGTTCTTTTAAAATTTCAATTGCGTTTACTTCAGTAAACTTTTTGTTTTCTTTAAGGTTAAAGCGCGTAGCAACCATTTCTATAAGGTATTTAGCGTTTTTCATAGCACGGTCGCTTTTAATACGTAAGAAAGTAGGAACTTGTTCGTACGCCTTTTTATCACCTTCATATTTACATTTTAAGCGTGGCTCTACGTCTTCAAACGGTAAGTTAAGGTAAAGTTTTAACGACTTACCCGACGTGCATAATTTAAATAATTGCGTTCTACCAGTATTGAAAGTATCGTAGTTATTAGAAATACGCGATTTTACGCCTTTATATTTTAATATGTAGTTTTTAAGTTCAGCGTAACGGTCTAAAATAATAGGGTCAGCCTCAAGCATTTTTTGAACAAAGTTTTTATCTTCGTAAACTTTTTTATCAACACTTTCAACTAAAAGGCTGTCAATTAACGAATTATCAATAATGCCACCTGCAGTATCGTAATCGCCAGTAGAAACTTCGTCTTCTACTACTTTACTAAACAATACTTCTTCAGTAACGTAGTTAGGCATAACTGGTTCGCTAAAAGCAATATCTTCGCCTTGAATTTCATACTTAGTTTGGCTTAAAACTGCTATATCTTCTACCTTAGCGCCAAATAAAACTTCACTACCCATACCACCGTCAATTTCATCAACGTGAGTACCGTGGAATAAACTTTCTTCGCTAATATCGTTACGGCTAGCAAACAATACTTCACCACCTAAATTTTCAGGTTTAATAGGTTCAATATAATCAAGCGATTCTTCGCTAGACGAAAACAACTTTTCTTCATTTATGCTGTTATTAGTTTCATTAGAAACTTTAAATAAAGTTTCTTCTTCTACGTTAAAATTGTTATTCATAAGCACCTCTAATTAAGTATATAATAAAAATTAAAAAATTTCAATAGTTTTTACAAAAAAAGGCTTTATCACACTATAAAGCCCTTTTTGTTATTTTTTAAAATTTTATAAAATTATATGCTTTTTAAAGTTTCTTGCACCATACGCATATCAACTTTGCCTGCGTAATTTGCTTTAAAATAACGCATTACAGATGGAATTGACTTGTCTTCTAACCCTAAAATAATTTCTTTAACTTCTTCAGCTGACAAAAGTTTAGGAAGATATTTTTTAATAACTTCAATTTGGTTAGTTAAAGTTGCAACCGTTTCTTCTCTACCTGCTTTAATAAAGCCTTCGCGTTCTTCAGTAAGTTCTTTTTCAGCCTTTTGTAAAAGTGAAGAAATATCTGCTTCGGTTACTTCTTGATTTAACGCACGGCGTTCAATTGTTAAAGCCATAATTTTAGTAATAATTACGTTTAACGCTGAAACGGCGTCTTTATCTTTTGCTTTCATTGCTTCAATTTTTTCTTTTTTAAAATTATCTAAAGTCATTTTTACTCTCCTTTAAGGGTATTAACTATATCGTTAAGCATTGAAACGTCTGCCTTTTCAATTTCACCTGCGTCAACAAGTTCGCGAATTTTTGTATCAATAGGAATTTGTTTAAGTAATTTCAAGCCTAATTCGTTTGCCTTTAACTCAGTTTTGCTTTCGCCGAAAATATAAATTTTTTCGTCACAAGTTGGGCATTTAACGTAGCTCATATTCTCAATTAAACCAACAACTGGAATATTCATTATGCGCGCCATATTAACTGCTTTTTCAACTATCATACCAACTAAATCTTGTGGAGTGGTTACTATAATAATGCCGTCGATTGGTATGCTTTGGAAAACTGTTAAAGGTACGTCGCCCGTGCCTGGAGGCATATCGATAAACGCTATATCGTTTTCACCCCATAAAACGTCGGTATAAAACTGTTTAACAACGCCAGAAATTACAGGGCCACGCCATACGACAGGCATAGTTTCTTCTTCAAGTAAAAGGTTCATACTCATAACCTTTATGCCACCCTTAGTAACTACTGGAAATAACCCGTCGTCAGAGCCTTGCGCCCTATTATTTTCGTTAAGGCCGAAAGTTTTAGGAATAGACGGACCGGTAACGTCGGCGTCTATTATCATAGTTTTTAAGCCTGCATTGTTAGACGCAACGGCTAAAAGCGAAGTAACAAGCGATTTACCTACGCCACCTTTACCACTTACTATGCCGTATATTTTTTTAATTTTAGTACTTTCTTTTGGCGTAGCCAAAAAATCTTTTCTATCTTTGCAATTACCGTCTTTACACGACGAACAATTATGATTACAAGCCATTTTGCACCTTTGCCGTTTATATTTTGCGCAATTCAACGCTTAAAACGGATACGAATTTATTTTAACACATTTATTTAATAAAGTATAGCGTTTTTAAAAGAATAAAATACTTTAAATTTTTTAATTAAGTATTGATTAAAACGGCTTTTTAGGGTATAATGTAATAAGTTAAAGTTTACAAATGATTTTAAGGACGGCTTTATGGTAAATCAAGGTTTTAACAGCGATTTATATTTAAAAATGCAATCGGAAAAAATTACCGAAAGAATTAACGACTTTGGGGGCAAACTCTACCTTGAATTCGGTGGTAAACTTTTCGACGATTTTCACGCGTCACGCGTACTTCCTGGCTTTGCACCTGATAACAAAATAAAGATGCTTACCACCTTAAAAGATACGGCTGAAATAGTTATTGCTATTAATTCGGTTGATATTGAAAAAAATAAGGTTCGTGCCGACCTTGGCATTACTTACGACCTTGACGTTTTACGCCTTATTGATATTTTTAGAAATTACGGTTTATACGTTGGTAGCGTTGTTTTAACACGATTTGAAGAAAGCAACGAACCTGCAAGAAAGTTCCAACGCATACTTGAAAAATCAGGTCTTAAAGTGTATCGCCACTATAATATTAAAGGTTACCCTACTGACGTTGAATACGCCGTTTCTGACGACGGTTTTGGTAAAAACGATTATATCGAAACGTCACGCAATTTAATAGTAGTTACTGCACCTGGCCCTGGTAGTGGTAAAATGGCTACGTGCTTATCACAACTTTATCACGACTATAAGCGTGGGATTAAATCGGGCTACGCTAAGTATGAAACCTTCCCAGTTTGGAGTTTACCACTTAACCACCCTGTTAACGTTGCTTACGAAGCGGCAACGGCTGACCTTAACGATATGAATATGATTGACCCGTGGCATTTACAAGCCTACGGCGAAACTACCGTTAACTACAACCGTGACGTTGAAGTTTTTCCAGTGCTTAATAACTTGTTTGAAAAACTTATGGGTACGTCGCCATATAAGTCGCCTACCGATATGGGCGTAAATATGGCAGGCTTCTGTATTTATGACGATAAAGCCGTGTGCGATGCCGCAAAGCAGGAGATAGTCAGAAGACATTATAACGCTCTTTGCAATATGCGTAAGGGTAACGGCA
>JAGBYC010000090.1 GCA_017628935.1 Clostridia bacterium
AATGATAAAACAACCTCATCTCATCATTAAAAATATGCAAAATAACGTCGCCAAAGTCGATAACTGCCCAACGTCCGTCTTGAATACCTTCTTTACGAAGAACGGTTGCGCCGGCCTCTTCAGCGCCCTTTTCACAATATTCGGCAAGCGCTTTAACTTGTGTGGTTGAACGCGCACTTGCAATTATAAAATAATCGGTTACAGAAGATTTTTCAGTAACGTCGATTTTAACAACGTCAAACGCTTTGTGTTTAGATAAAACCTCTAAAACAACTTCTGCTAATTTATCACTTGTCATAATTTTCTCCTTTATAAAATTCGGCACAGTCTTTAGTTAAATGGTATACGGTTTCGCCCGAATTTTTTAAGTATTTATATAGTTCGTTAACGGAAATGGCAAAACCACTTTCAAAATTATTAAACACGGCTTCGCGAAGTTTTTCAACGCCAGTAAAGTTGCGCGTAGGCTCAATTAGGTCGGCAATAAAAATAAGTTTTTCTAAATTAGACATATTAGGTCTGCCGGTAGTGTGGTATTTAACGGCGTTAACAATATCGACGTCGGTAATTTTTAAAATTGTTTTTACAATATGCGCGCCTAAAAACTGGTGAATAACTGATGAAGGAACGCCTTTTTCTACAAAAAACTCTGGGTAAAGTTCAGCGTTTTGGTATTTAGCAACGTCATGCAATAGTGCTGCAAGTTCGGCTTTTTTCTTATCTACACCTGCACTTTTACAAAGTTTTAACGCAGTTGCAATTACCATAGCAGTATGATATCTACGCTTTTCGGTAAGCATTTTAGTTACGAATTCATAAACGCTATCAGGGGCGTAAAGGTTGTTTTTTAAAATGTAATTATAAACCTTTTCGTCGCACACGTTAGTTAACGGTAAACTTAATTTTCTTAACGTTCTTGCCAAGGTAGACGACGCCATTTTACCAACGAAACTAATTTTTAAAACGTTGGCGTTATATAAGTTTTTAACGGCAAGTGTAAGGGCGTTATCGTCAAACCCGCCACCCAACCTACTTGTTAAAACAAGGTTAGCGTTTTTTGTGATAATTTCAGGGTTTTTCCACGTAGGAAAATTTTCAAGCATATCGCTACCCATAAGGTAAAAGAGTTCAGCGTTAGGGTATAAATTTTTAAAATACAAAATAGTTTCGTAAGTATAACTTACGCCACCCTTTTCAAGTTCATAAGAAGAAATTTCAACTTGATTTACACCTTCAAAGGCTAATTTAAGCATATCAACGCGATATTTACCGTTAACAACTTCTTCGCCTTGCTTATGTGGTGAAACGAAGGTTGGAACTACCACCATTTTATCTAAATTAAGTTCTTTTATGGCAACTTTAACCATTTCAACGTGTTCTAACTGAACGGGGTTAAAAGTTCCACCAAAAATGCCGATTTTTACCATATATACAGTTTAACATTTTTTTAAACGTTTTTCAAGTTTATTAAGCACATTTTTTAGCAATAATATTAGTATGAATAAGTTTAAAATTCCTATTACTGCCGATTTGTTTTTCACTTTTATAGCGTCGTTTTGCTTGTTTTACGCCATTTTTATTAAAAACGGGTGGGGCTTTATAGCGTCCACCCTATTTGCAATACTTTGCGCGCTTATAGTAAGCACGATAGTTTTAACGCTATTAGTAAAGTTTTTTGAAAAGAAAGGCTTAGGCGTATACGAACAAAAATTAAAGGCAAACTTAACTAATTATTTAACCTTTTTGCCACGCAGTAAACTACTAAATTATTTTGTAAATTCCTTTAAAAACGGTGGACTTTACTTGGAAATTTTTAACGATGGCTTGCTACTTAAAAATGAAAAAATATTTATATATCCTATATTTTTAGGCGACGAAATTTCAAAGCAAAACATAGTAAAAGCGTACAATAAAAAAGGCGAAAACAAACTAATTATTTTAACTGAAAGTTATAGTAATAACGTGCTAAGTTTTGCCGATAGCGTTAACGTTACTTTATACGATATAAATAGCGTGTATTTAACACTAAAAGAATATAACGCTCTGCCTGAATTTAACGAATTTATTTTAAATAAGCGTAAAAGATTAATTGAAACGCTTAAAGGGTTGTTTAATAAAAAGTATGCTAAAATATTTTTTATAAGTGGAATTGTAACCTTACTATCATCAACTATAACCTTTTTTAAAACTTACTATATAGTTGTAGGTGGTATACTTTTAACCCTTTCAGCAGTGTGTAAATTTTTTGCCCCTATTACAACCGAAAGCAAAATTATAAAACTAAAATAGCACGGCAAAAACCGTGCTATTGTTTTTTTAATTGACCTATTTATATAAAGGGTTAGAAACAAGATATAAGTTTTATACTAAACGGTAAAGATGCGAGTTAGACGTTAAAACTGAGTATTTTACGAAAGGAGATGTACTTTTTGTACACGAGTGAGTAAAAACGGAAGTTTGAGCGTATAACGAAGTATATATGCCGTTTAGGTTAGAATTTGATGTGGTCAATCCCCTTTTTATTACTACGCCTATATAACACTATTTTATGTCCGATAACACAAACTACTTCGGCGTTAATTTCATCAGCTAATTCTTGGGCTAAATAGTTAATATCGTCGTCAACGTTATTTAAAACGGTAATTTTAATAATTTCACGCGCTTCTAAGGCATCTGAAAAATTCTTTTTAACGGTTTCAGAAATGCCACCTTTACCTATTTGACCAACAGGCTCGATTGTTTGAGCCTTACTTCTTAATATACTACGTTGTTTAGATGTAAACATAATTTCTCCTAATTACAAATTTACCTTTTAAAAGACTATAAACAAAGTATAACAATGTTTAAAAAGGTGATGAGTTAATTTTTTACTTTTAGATACAAGTTATAAAAAATTAACGAAGAACCTTAATCAACAAAATCGAATTCTATATCTCCGATTACGACTGTGTCGCCGTCTTTTGCACCTTCTAAGCGAAGTTTTTTAATAACACCCTTATCACGAAGAAGTTTTTGCATATACGCCATACTATCGGTATCGTCTAACACGATATTGCGTGAAAGCATTTTAACAAGGTCGCCTATTACAACGAAAGCACCGTCTTCATCACGTACAATTTCAAACGAATCGCTTTCTTTAACGTTATAAATAAAGCCAGTATCTTCTTGTGGAACGTAAAGTGGAATATCTTTTAAACATTCTGAAAGTTCTTTTACAACTTCTTTAACGCCGTCACCAGTTAAGGCTGAAACGGTAAATATTTTGTATTTTTTAACGTGCTTTTTGAAAAGTTTAATATTTTCTTCAGCACCGAACATATCACACTTATTTAAAACAATAATTTGTTTTAAATTTGCTAACTTTTTGCTGTAATTTTTAAGTTCTAAATTTATTTGCTTATAGTCGTCGATAGGATTACGGCCTTCACATCCACTAATATCAACAACGTGGCAAAGTAAACGCGTACGTTCAATATGACGCAAGAAATCGTGACCTAAACCAACGCCTTCACTTGCACCTTCAATTAAACCTGGAATATCGGCGCAAATAAAACTATCGTCGTAATAATTAACAACGCCAAGGTTAGGCGATAACGTTGTAAAGTGGTAGTTAGCAATTTTAGGTTTAGCACCCGAAATTTTAGAAAGTAAGGTAGACTTACCAACGTTAGGAAAACCTATTAAGCCAACGTCTGCAATAACTTTAAGTTCTAAGCCAACGCGTTTAATTTCAGTTTTTTCACCCTTTTGGCTAAAGTGTGGACAATGACGGCGTGACGTTGTAAACCTTGCGTTACCCTTACCTCCACGACCACCTTGCATAACTAAACGAGTTTGACCGTCGTACGAAATATCGCAAATAAACGCGCCTGTTTCTTTATCAGTAATAACCGTGCCAAGTGGAACTTTAATATATAAGTCTGCACCGTTTTTGCCGTGACAGTTTTTAGTGTCACCCCTTGCACCGTTTTCAGCAACGAATTTGTGCTTGAAAGCGAATTCGTTAAGGTTAGTTTTATGCCTATCCCCTACGAAATACACAGCGCCACCGTTACCACCGTCGCCCCCATCAGGGCCACCGTTAGCAACACCTTTGTAGCGTATGTATGAAACGATACCGTCGCCACCATCACCTGATTTTATTAAAATACTTTCTTTATCAATAAAACTATCAGTAATCATAAATTCCTTAAACAAATATAATTGTTACGTATATTTTATAAAATACAACAAATTTTGTCAAGAAAAAGGCAACGGGTATTTCCCATTGCCTATTTTTACTTTTTATTTTTTTTGTAATATTTACAAAACTCAATTATATCACAGTTTTCACAATCGGGTTTACGCGCCTTACACACTCTACGGCCGTGCCATAAAATATGATGGTGCATATCCGACCACTTAGACTTATCAATAACCTTTTGAAGTTGCATTTCAGTTTGGTATACGTTTTTAGCGTTAGCAAGCCCTATTCGGTTAGACACCCTAAAAACGTGCGTGTCAACTGGTATTGCATCACCCAAAAAGGCAACGGCAATCATAACGTCGGCAGTTTTACGCCCAACACCGTCAAGCGTTAAAAGACTATCAAAATCGCTAGGAACTTCGCCACCAAAATTTTCTACTATTTTTTTACTTGCCGAAATTATATGCTTTGCTTTAGAGTTGTAATACCCACAAGGCTTAATGTAACTAATAAGTTCGTCAAGCGTAATTTTGCTCATTTTTTCAGCAGTATTGTACTTAGAAAATAACGCAGGGGTTACCTTATTAACGCGCTCATCAGTACACTGCGCAGACAAAATTACGGCAACTAAAAGTTCAAAATTGTTTGAATAGTTAAGTGCCGTGTTTAAGCCTTTATATTTACTTTCAAGTTTACTAATTACGGTTAAAACGTCTAATTTTTTCATGATAAGTACCGATTTACGCTAAAATACTTTTAAATATTTTAACATAAACCGGCCCAGTTTTCAATAGTTAGTTTTAAATTTTCGTAGTGCTTGTTCTACCAGCGCGTTTAGTAATTACGTAAAATCCTTTAAACGCCGAAAATCCACCACTACGAATAATTTTTGTGGCAACGCTTAACCTATCGTAGTTAAACTTAGCCGAAATTCCACACCCTACGTGCGCTTCTTTAGGCGTGGAAACGGCGCTTGCCTCAAGCCCTAAGGCCATCATATATTCAATAAATTTAAAAGTTTCCGTTTTAGAACGAAAAACTGCTATAACCGTTTTCATAACTTTCTCCTTTGTTAGCATAAAAAACGCTACGCGCTCATAGTATTTTATTAACTTCGTAATAAAAAGGTGTATAGTTTATGATTTATTTAGATAATTCTGCAACGGGTGGGTTTAAGCCTACTTGCGTAATGGAAACAGCCGTTAACGTTATAAGATATTTATCAGCAAACCCCGGCCGTAGCGCTCACAGGCTTTCAAAAACGGGTGCAGAGTTTATTTACAACGCCAGAAAACGCCTTTCAAAATTTTTTAATAACGGTAGCGTTGAACGGGTTATTTTTACAAAAAATTGTACCGAAGCACTTAATATTGCTTTGCTTGGGCTTAATATTAAAAATACCACCGTTATAACAAGCGTAACCGAACATAACAGCGTGTTGCGTCCACTTTACGCCTTGCGTGACAAAGGGGTTATTACACTTAAAATTATAACTCCGTCAAACGAAAAATTTATTACTGCTATCGACGTTATAAACGCCTACGACGAAAGCGTATCGTTAGTAGTTTTAAACGGTGCAAGTAACGTTACGGGCGCTGTTAACGATATATCTGGCGTAGGCGATTTTTTACGCGAAAAGTCTACCATTTTTATGGTAGACGGTGCGCAAACTGCTGGACATATTAAAATTGATATGCAAAAATTTGGCGTTGATATTTTAGCCGTTGCAGGACACAAAGGGCTATACGCTATATCGGGGTCTGGCGCGCTAATTTTTAATAATAAAGTTAAAATAGAGCCTACCTTTTTCGGTGGCACTGGCACGGAAAGTTTTAACCCGTCGCAACCTGACTGTTACCCCGAAAAACTTGAGTGTGGAACCTTAAACCTACCTGCAATATGCTCAATTGACGAAGGGGTTAGATACGTTGAAAATAATATCGACTACGTTTCAGAAATGTTAATAAACAATACCGAATATTTAATTGATAAGCTTAGCCGTAACGATAAAGTTACCGTGTATTCAACTAAAAACCCCGTAGGAATAGTTGCCTTTAAGGTTAACGGTATAAGTTCAAGCGAAATTGCCGAAACGCTATCGTCAACGTATAATATTGCCGTTCGTGGTGGGTTTCATTGTGCTCCACTTATGCACACGTATTTAAAAACTGACGAAGACGGGCTTGTGCGCGCTTCAATTTCCCCTAATAATACACGGCGTGAATTAAACGCGCTAATAGTAGCAATAAACAAAATTACTTGCTTTTAATTTTTTTAACTACGCTTTTAAGTTTTGCGCGTTGGCTATCGTTTAACATAGGTGAAATGGTAGAGGCAAAATTATCTATATCTTTATCAGTTAGCGTACCGTTTTTTCTGCCCTTTTCAGCTTCTAAAATTATAGCAGAAATAAGGTCGTTTTCACTTGCGCCCTCATACTTACTTGCAAACGCGTTTAAAAGGTTTTTAGCACTACCGTTTAAACTTTCGTTTTGAGTTTTTTTGCCGTTATACGAATTAAAATCACGCATTTTATCGTTCTCCTATTACAATTATTTTTATGCTTTCATAAAATATAATGTTACATAAAGGGGTTTTATGAATTATTTAATAATAATTTTAATAGTTTTTGTGTTTTTAAAAAATAAAAGTGGTGGCGTTAATAATTTGCTAAGTGGCATTAATTTTAACGACGTTTCACCCCTTTTAAATTTGCTTTTAGATAGCGAATTAGTTAATGGCGTTAACCTTAATTCTATTGAAAGTTTATTAAACGGAAAACTTAATTTTAGCGAAATTTTACCACTTATTACGTCTATTATGGGCGCGTTTAACAAAACGCCTAATAGCACGGCGTCGTTTACAGATAAAGTTGACGGCTTAGAGCCTATAAAAGACTTGTTTTTAGGCGAATTTACGACTGCAATAGAAAATTATTTTGAAAATTAAAAACCCCGATACAATCGGGGTTTAATGTTAGTTGTTTAATAGTTTATATAAAACTGAAATTATTCTAAACGTTAACGCGTCGCCAAACTTACGAATATCTAAACCGATAGTTCTTTCAATTTTATCAATACGATACATTAAAGTATTACGGTGAACGTATAAAACGCGCGCTGTTTCAGAAATGTTTAAATTGTTATTTAAAAACTCTTCAGCCGTTTCAATAATTTCGTCGTCTAAGAAAATTTGCTTACCGTTTTCATCTAAAATAACGTTTAAAAACTCTTTCATTTTAGCGTTAGGAAGGTCTTCAATAATTTTAACTAAAGTAAAATCTTTATAAGCGTGAACTGCGCCTGATAACCCAAACGATTTACTTAAACGCATTGACGCCAACGCTTGTTCGTACGAAACGCATACTTCACTAAAACTTTTTACCTTGCCACCTATATACGCCGATAATTTTAAGCCAAGTTCTTCATACGACGCTTGTATCACAAGATTAGCAAAATCGGTTGCAGAGTGGTATTCGTAATCAACTTCGTTTTCAATAAACCTAACGTAAACGCTTGTACAGTTATCAATTGAAACGGCTGTGTCTTGCCCGTTAGTTGAATAACTGTTTAAAAAATCGGTAAGTTCAACGGCAGTATTGCCTTCACTTTTAAAAATAATAGCGTAACAATTCGACTTGCAAATAGAATACTTTTCTAAAAAGCGTTCGGTACGGCTACGCGTAGTATCGCCCGTTACGATTGATAAAAACTGAGTTTCATAACTTTGCTCACCTTCGGCAACTTGGCTGTTTTCAATAATGCTTGAAATAAGTTCAGCGTAGTTTTTATAAACTTCGTTACAGCCAGTAATTGCACCTACAAACTCTGTTTTTTGAAAAATAAATTTAAAATACGTGCGATTTTCATCTTCACTTTGATACGTTTTAGCAAAATCAACGTTAGTTATAGGTGTGTAAACTTCGTTAGACGACGCAGAAATTACGCCGTTTATTGACGTTAAGTCACAACCTATGCCCGTTTTTTGCTTAATATTATATAAAATACGCTCAAGTTCTTTTTCCATAACTCTCCTTTTGTGCAACTTGCACAAAAACATTATATAACAAAAAAATTTATTTTGCAACTATAAAAACTAACTTTTTTCTACGCACGTATTTATATATAGAAAATAAAAAAGGCACGGTAGCCCGTGCCCTTTTAATTTATATTATTTTGTTTTTGCTGCTGCTTTTTCTGCTTCTAAAGCGGCTTTTGCAGCA
>JAGBYC010000091.1 GCA_017628935.1 Clostridia bacterium
AAAGTGGCATAGGCGAAATTTACGCCTCTGGCGCTACGCAAACTTTAATTACTAAATACGAAGTTGACGCTATACTTAATTTTGGCGTTTGTGGTAGTTTGGTTGACGGTGTTGCCGTTGAAGATACCGTTTTCGTTGACGGAGTTGTTCACTATGATTTCGACCTTTCTAAAATTGACGACGTAAAGGTAGGGCAATATCCTAATTACGATTCGCCAGTAATTAAAATTGAAAACGAACTTTTATCACTTGCTAAAAACTCTTTTAAAGACGTAAAAACTGCTATTTGCGCATCGGCAGACAAGTTCGTTGCTGATGAAGGCGTTAAAGAAAATTTAAACGCTAAGTTTGGCGCCTCGTTATGCGATATGGAATGCGCAGGCGTACTTTTAACTTCGTTAAACGCAAACGTTCCAGTGTTAATTATTAAAGCCGTGTCTGATGGTAAAGGTGGAGCAGAAGAATTTAACCGTAGGGTTAATTCATCAGCCAAAGTGTATATTGACACCGTTAACAAGTTAGTGGAGGCTATGTAATATGATTAAAACCGTTAGCGTATACGATAAAGAAAAAATTAAAGAAATTTCTAAACCTTTGGCAACCAAATCGCTTGTTGTTTCGGCAGTTATTAGTGCTATATTATTAGTGTTTGGCGTAATAATTTTCGTTAAATCGATTATAGCAGTAGACGTACTTAATATCGTTTTAAGTTCGCTTACTATTTTATTTGCAATATATCCAACCTATCGTACTATAAGGCAAAACAAACAATCACTTGCTCAAGCAATACGCGAAATGGGTATTGATAAATGCTCAATAACTATAACCTTATTAGTTAGGGATAAGCGTATTGAAGTAACTACCGAACAAAACGGCGTAGTTAAAAACTCAACCGTTTTAATTAGAAACGTTAGCGAAATTAAAACTAACAAGCAAGCCGTTGGCATTTACGTTAAAGATAATATGTACTACGTTTTAAATAGCGACTATATTGAAGGTAACCGTCAAGAACTTTTAAACGTATTTAGAAAAGCAGGAACTAAAATTAAAGGTAAATAAACTCATTATAATTTACTCGGCATAATATAATAAGGTATGAAAACGAGTAAAAAAATACAAATTATAATTAACGCCGTTTTATTTATAACGGTAGCAGTAGTTGGCGTTGTTGCGTTTATTCCTGAAAAATCGGTAACGATTTCGGGTGGCAACGGCGCTACGGCAATTTATAACGGAGATAGAAACTCTAATTTAGTAGCCTTAACTTTTAACGTTTATGAAAATACTGAAGTTGTTAACGGTATTTTAGATACGCTTAAAAGTGAAAACGTTAAAGCAACCTTTTTCGTGGGTGGTTGCTGGGCAGACGATAATGAAAATACGCTAAAGCGTATAATTAACGAAGGGCACGAACTTGGTAATCACGGTTATTACCATAAAGACCATAAAAAACTTGATAAAGAAGGCAACGTAAACGAAATTTCAGCGTGTGGAAGAATAGTTTTTGCGTTAACTGGGTATCAAACTAGGTTGTTTGCTCCACCGTCTGGCAGTTATAATAAAACCACGCTTACCGTGGCAAACGAACTGGGCTACCAAACTATTATGTGGAGTAAAGATACTATCGACTGGCGTGAT
>JAGBYC010000008.1 GCA_017628935.1 Clostridia bacterium
ATAATATAAATATATTGACAATATAAATATTCTATTATATAATATAACTAAATACAAATATAAGGTGATAACGTTATGGAATTAAGTACTAGATTAAAAAGTTTAATGGTAGCAACAGCAACCAAGCAGGAAGATATAGCAAAGGCATTAAATATATCACAGCCGGCAGTTTCGGCTTTAATAACAAAAGGTGAAAAATTAAGAATTCTTGAATTAATTCGGATAATCGAAACAATGGGCGCAACTATGGAATTTTCCATTTTGTTGCCAGATGGACGTAGATTATAAATATATAAAAAAATAGGGCCTTTGCCGTCAACGGTTTAGTGACGCAAAGCCCTTTTACTATATTTAACTACCTTATAAAACAAAGGGAAAATAAATAAATGAAAACAAAGGGAACTAAAAATTTAACATTTTCACAACGCTTACAAATTGAAACGTTGCTAAATGCTAAAATTAAAAAGCAAGTAATTGCCGATACTGTCGGCATAAACATACGTACTTTATATTATGAATTAAATCGTGGTAAATATATTTATGATAAACCGGTAAAAGATTTTTACGGTGATGTTGTAAGATATAAAAAAATAACCGGTTATTCTTCTCAAATTGCTCAAGAACGCTATAAAATAGCGTGTACATCAAAGGGCCGTCCATTAAAGATTGGTAACGATTATGAATTGTTACATTATATAGAACAACGTGTAAAAAATGATAAACTTTCAGCCTGCGCTGTTCTGGGTGAAATAAAATATAAGAACCTACCTTTTACAAGTATATCTAAAACGACGTTATATCGTTATATTGAAATGGGTATATTAGGTAATATCCGTATAACAAACAAACCAAAAAAAACATATCGTAAAGTAATAATGAAACGTGCTCCAAAGGGTACGTCAATAGAACGTAGACCATTAGAAATTAAAGAACGTAAGACGTTTGGTCATTGGGAAATTGACTGTGTTTGTGGTCCTACTAAAACAACGCTACTTGTATTAAGTGAACGTCTAACACGTAAAGAAATTATTTTTAAGATGAACGACCAAAAGTCAAATAGTGTGATACGTTGTCTTAACGTTTTAGAAAAGCAATACGGCAAAAACTTTCGTAAAGTTTTTAAGTCTATCACCGTTGACAACGGTAGTGAATTTTCTAATTTTGTCGGTATGGAAAAATCTCGCTACGGTGGTAAACGTACTTACGTATATTATTGTCACCCTTATTGCAGTTCGGAACGTGGAACTAATGAACGTTTAAATCGTGAAATACGTCGTCTTATACCAAAAGGAACGGACCTTTCTTTACTCACTAAAGACTATGTAAAAAAGGTTGTAAGTTGGTTAAATGATTATCCACGTGAAGTATTAAAATATGCAACGTCACGTGAGTTATTTGATAAACAACTTCAATTATTAGCATAAAAAGTTCTTTTAATAACCGTTTTAAGCGTGCTTAAAATCACGCTTTATTTTTATGTAATGAAATACGCTTTAACTAAAAAAATAATACCCTTAACGGTCCGTAAGGAGCGTTAAGGGTGTGAATTTACATAAATTTTAATATTTTTTTATTTTTTTGCAATA
>JAGBYC010000092.1 GCA_017628935.1 Clostridia bacterium
CGTAATAGAATTGACACCTTAAAAAACCTTTTAGACGAGCAAATTTCTAAACGCGAACTTCAAAAATACCGTAGAAAGAAAAATAGCGACATTATGATTTCACTTTTAGGCTATACAAACACGGGTAAATCTACCCTTTTAAACAAAATTACGGGCTCAAACGTACTTAGTGAAAATAAATTGTTTGCTACGCTTGACCCAACCGTTAGAAAGGCTAAATTCGGCGAAATTGACGCACTTTTAACTGATACTGTTGGCTTTATTAAAGATATTCCTAAAAATTTAATTGAAGCATTTAAGTCTACGCTTGAAAGCGCCGTGTTTAGTGACCTTAATCTTATAATTTTAGACGCTACTGGCGACTGGAAAAATGAACTTGAATTGACGCGTAGCACTATTTCATCACTAGGTTCAACAACTCCTGAAATTTTAGTATTTAATAAATGCGACTTAGTTAGTGATTTTTCATTTTATCCATTAAACGCCGTGTTTATATCAGCAAAAACTGGGTTTGGGCTTGAAAATTTATACGAAACTATTTGTAATTTTTTTAAAAACGATTTTGTTAAAATGGTATTAAAGGTAACCTATGCCGACTACGGTAAACTAACTTCAATTTTAAATTTAGCAACTAAATACGAAGTTAGTTATTTAGACACCGAAGTTTTAGTTGATTTAACCGTTAGAAAAATGCATGCAGATAAATTTTATAAATATAAATAAAAAAACGCCTTTTAAGGCGTTTTTATTTATTGTTTTTTAGTTGTTTTATCAGTATATATTTTAGTAATTTTAACAGCGTTATACTCTCCGTCAGACTCTAAGCACTTACCACAATTATCGCAAAGTTTGTCTTCAACCAAGTCACAATAATTGCATTCGCCACACTCTATACACTCTCTATCATACAAAACACAATCTTTCATATCTATATTATACACGCGCACACGTAAGAAATCAACAATATTTATAAAAAATTTTAAATAAAAATTGAACGTTTGTTTGCTTTTTTAATTTTTTTATGATATTATATAGGCGTGAGGTGAAAACATGTCGAAAATTGATGAAAAGCTTACAAAAGTTTTACAGTACGTTGAAAATTACGTTGAAAATTACGGTTACGCACCAACCGTGCGTGATATTTGTCGTGATTTGAACGTTAAATCAACAGCAACGGCGCATAGTTACTTATCAAAATTAAACGAACGTGGCTTTATAAGTAAGGCTGAAGACAAAAAACGTGCTTTAAGTTTAATTGCAAGTAAGCGTGGCGTTCCTCTTTTAGGTACGGTTACTGCTGGTACGCCTATCTTCGCTACTGAAAATTATGAAGATTATTACGTTTTACCTAAAGAATTTAACGCAAATAGTGATACTTTTATGCTTAAAATTAAGGGCGACAGTATGGTTAACGCCGGCATTTTAAACGGCGATAAAATTGTAGTTAGAAAGCAAGAAACTGCCGAAAATGGCGATATTGCCGTAGTTTTAATTGACGATTCGGCTACCGTTAAACGTTTTTATAAGAAAAACAACAAAATTGTTCTTCACCCTGAAAATGAAAAATATGAAGATATTGTTTTAGACGACGCTATAATTTTAGGCGTTGTTGAAGGCTTAATTAGAAAGTTTTGAGGTGAAATATGAAGTCGTTTATTTGTAGTATAATTTGTAGTAACGGTATCGTTGGTGGCACACTTTATGCAGATAGTAATTATATAACGTATAAAACTAACAAGCTTACCGTTGATAGAAGGTTAAAAAATCTTTCTATTTCAGTTAATCAAATATGTAATATTTCGTGGAAATGGGTTATTTTACCTATATTAACCTTAACTACTATTTCTGGTGAAAGTTATAAGTTTTTAATGTTTAATAAAAAAGGTTTTGATAAATATTTTAACGACGTTAAAAAAATTTAAAAAAGGTAGCAATTATGCTACCCTTTTTTTATGTCGTTTAATATAAAGTTAATTGCGTCGCCTACGTTCGAACTCACTTCAGTAAGCCCTTCTAAGCGTTTAAAAAAGGTTATTTGCCTTTTAGCATAATGGCGTGAGTTGAGTTTAATTTCATCACTAACACCCGTCATATCGCCTTTAATTAAGCCATCGTAAACCTCTTTATAACCTATGCCTTGCATACATTGATTTTCAAGCGTAACGCCCATATCAATTAAACTTTTAACTTCGTTAAAAAGTCCGTTTTCAATCATAATATCAACGCGTTTATTTATTCTATCATATAAATCGGCGCGTGGACGACTAACTGAATACGCTTTATAATTAAACCTTGGCGTAAGTTTGTCGTTTTGCTCTGACTTTTTCTTTCCGGTAGAATAAAAAATTTCAAGCGCGCGAATTACCCTAACGGTATCGTTATAATGAAGTTTATTTGCAGATTCTATATCAACCTTTTTAAGTTCATTGTAAACGTATTCTGCACCCTTTTCTTCAAGCATTTTGTTGAATTTAGCGCGAATTTCACTATTTTCAGTAGTGCCACCATAACTTAACTTATATAAAATAGAATTTATATAAAACCCAGTTCCACCACAAATAATAGGCGTTTTACCACGTGAAATTAAGTCGTTTACGATAGGTAAAGCAAGTTTTTCATAATCGCTAACCGTAAAAGTATCAAAAGGCGAAACAACGTCAATTAAATGATGTTTAACTTTATTTTGTTCTTGAACGGTAGGTTTGGCAGTACCTATATTAAGGTTTTTATAAATAGCAAGCGAATCGGCAGAAATAATTTCAGTATTAAGTTGTTTTGCAATTTGAATGGCAAGCGATGATTTACCAGACGCAGTTGCCCCACAAATAATAATTAAATCTACGCTCATACAATTCGTTTAAACCACTTATCAATTTCTTTTCGTTGAATTTTTACTGCAATAGGTCTACCGTGTGGGCATTTTAAATCAATATTGCCGTTTAATAAGCGCATTAACGCCTCGACTTCGCTATCAGACATCTTTTTACCTGATTTCACTGCCGACTTACACGCTTTTTGCATAAGTTTTTCGTTAATAACGTTAGGAATTGTTTCCTTCATAAACGACGCATCGGTAAGTAATTCTTTAAAAAATTCGTTTAAGTTCATACTTAACAATTCGCAAGGAACTGCCGTTACGCTAAATCCACCACGGTTATTTTCAATAATTTCAATACCTAAACTTTGAATATAGCTTAATTTTTCGTAAACGTAGTCATATTCAAGTGGATTAACGGTTAAATCGAAAGGAACTAATAACGGTTGAATTTCCTTTTCACCAGTCATACGCAAATAACAAAGTTTGTTATATAAAAGGCGTTCGTGCGCAGCGTGCTGGTCAATAAAATACACGTTATTACCGCGTTCAAAAATTAAATACGTATTTAAAATTTGAGCAATATATTTTAATTCGCCACTTTCATCTTCAGCTTCTAAAAGTTCTTCTTCTCTACGTTTTTTCTCTTCAAGTTCTTGAATATAACGCTTATTTTCAGCAAAAATATCGATAGAAACGGCGTTTTCGCTACTTTCAGGCGCTTTTTCAGGTGGTTGAGGTAAATCGTTGAATTTTAACGGATTTTCAGCTAAATTTAATAAAATATTGCCAAAGTTTGTGCTTTTAAAATCGTCTTTAGTATATTTTTTGTTAACGTTAGGCTTATCTGTTAAAGTTACTAAAGTATATTCGTCTTCTTCCTTTTTCTTATTGTCAACGATAATATTAACTGCCTTATCAGTACCGTCAAGCACGTTAGAAACGGTTGAATAAATTGCCGAATATACTACTGAATTATCAACAAAACGCACGTCTGACTTATTAGGAGTAACGTTAACGTCAACGAATTCAGGTGGCATTTTAATATATAAAACGTAAAAAGGATATCTACGTTTCATTAAATAACTGCTATAAGCGTTAAAAATAGCCGTAGAAATTGTTTGATTTACTATATATCTGCCGTTTAAAATAACAGTTTGACTTGTTCTATTAGCCTTAGTGTAGTTATGGTTACCTATATAACCGTCAATTTGAATACCGTTTTTATAATTTGAAATTTTAAAAGAGTTTTCAACAGCCTCTACGCCGTAAACTGCTAAAACAGCATCATCAATACCATCACCATAAGAAGATAATACGGTTTTACCGTCAACTGTATACTTAAAATTAACGGTAGGATTTGCTAAAATCATTCTTGAAACCATATCAGTTATGGCGTTTTCTTCACTTTTGTCGCTTTTTAAAAATTTAAGGCGCGCAGGAGTATTAAAAAACAAGTCGCTAACCGTAATTTTAGTACCAACTGACGTAATTTTTTCAGTTAGTTCACTGCACTCACCACCAACGCAATCGAAAGTATAGCCCGTTTCAGTTTCTAACGTGCGTGAAGTAATATTTACCCTTGAAACAGATGCTATCGACGCAAGTGCTTCTCCCCTAAAACCTAAGGTTTTAATTTTATCTAAATCGTCGGCTGTTTTAATTTTACTTGTAGCGTGTGGAAGAACGGTTTTAAGCATATCGTCTTTACCGATACCAACGCCGTTATCAATAACTTCAATAAAATCTTTACCACCCCTAAAAATATTGATGGTAATACTGGTTGCTAAAGCGTCAACAGCGTTTTCAACTAATTCTTTAACAACTGAAAACGGACTTTCAACTACTTCGCCTGCCGATATTCTATTGTAAACCGATTTGTCAAGTACGTTTATAATTGACATATTTACCTCATTACTTTGTTTTTAAGTTCGTATATAAAATCAAGTGCTTGTCTTGGTGACATACTGTCGATATCTGCGCCCTCAATTAACGATAAAATTTCGTTAATTTCTTCATTTATAGGCTCTTCAACTTCAATAGGTTCTTCGTAAGTGTAATCAACGTTTGCAGTATCGTTTTGCTCTAACTTTTTCAAAATGCGCTTAGCGTTTGAAGTTATTTCTTTAGGAACGCCGGCAAGCGACGCTACTTCAATACCAAAACTTTTATTTGCGCTACCAACTGCAATTTTACGAAGGAATATAATTTTACCACCAAGTTCTTTAACGGTAATTTTATAGTTTTTAACGCCCTCTAACTTACCTTCTAATTCACTTAATTCGTGATAATGCGTTGCAAAAAGCGTTTTTGCACCTATTTTGCTAGTTATATATTCAACTACTGCCCAGGCAATAGACAACCCGTCGTAAGTAGACGTACCACGGCCAACTTCGTCTAAAATAAGTAAACTGTTTTTAGTTGCTTTGTTTAAAATTACGGCAACTTCACTCATTTCAACCATAAAAGTAGACTGGTCGAAAATAAGGTTGTCGCTTGCGCCTACCCTTGTGAAAATTCTATCAGTTAAAGGTATTACGGCGCTTTTACAAGGCACAAACGAACCTATATGAGCCATTATAGTAATAAGCGCAATTTGTCGCATATACGTTGATTTACCAGCCATATTAGGACCAGTTATTATGTTCATACGGTTAGTATCGTTATTTAAATACGAATCGTTAGGAATAAAGTTTTCGTCAGATACGTATTCAACTACTGGGTGACGGCCGTCAACAATTTTAAGTTCAGTGCCAAAATCAGTTATGGTAGGACGAACGTAGTTTTGTTTTTTACTTACGTAAGCAAGTGCCGTTAACGTATCTAAGCACGCAATAGCGCGCGACGTTTGA
Source organism: Clostridia bacterium (assembly GCA_017628935.1). Taxonomy (GTDB): domain Bacteria; phylum Bacillota; class Clostridia; order Christensenellales; family Borkfalkiaceae; genus HGM11412. The sequence continues at coordinate 5,668 of JAGBYC010000092.1, forward strand.
TGAAGTTCGTTTAAATTAGAAAGCAATACGCTTTTGATTTTTGAAAAAATGTCTGCTTCTAATTTAAGCGCGCGTTCTTTAGCGCCTAAAACCTCGTCTTCTAACGCTTTTAATTCTTCAGTTATAAAACGTTCAGCGCCAACTAACGTTTGTTTTCTTACGTATGAATAAGGCACTTTGTCTTTGAAGGAATTAGTTACTTCAATATAGTAACCAAAAACTTTGTTATAGTTTATTTTTAAAGTTTTAATGCCCGTTGCTTCGCGTTCGCGTTCTTCAATACCACGAATAATACTTTCGCTGTTATTTGCAACGTTACGTAACCTATCCAACTCTTTATCAAATCCGTCGGCAATATAGCCACCGTCTTTAAGTTGAGTTGGTGGGTTTGGTTTAATTGCGCTAAGTAAAAGGTCGCTTAATTCTTTAAAATCGGCTATATATTTATTTACGTCGCATAAAATTGATGCAAAACTAAATTTAAGCGTATCTTTAAGTTTTGGTAAAACTGAAAGCGATTTTGCAAGCGATTCGCAGTCTCTTGGAGTGATATTGCCGTTAGAAACTTTACCCGTTAAACGCTCTGTATCACGCACGTTTGATAAAATTTCACGCACGGCGTTACGCATTAACGCATCGTTAAAAAGTTCCTCAACGCCGTCTAAACGGTAGTTAATTTTGTTGATATCAAGTAACGGATTATTTATCCACGACGTTAAGTTACGTGAGCCCATTGCCGTTTGGCAACTATCTAAAAGCCATAACAACGTACCGTAGCGCTTA
>JAGBYC010000093.1 GCA_017628935.1 Clostridia bacterium
ATCGTCTTCAAAAGTAGCGTTATCAATAACCGTTAAGAAAGTTGTATGACGGCAGTGGTCTGACCAGTACGTATCAATCATACGAATTTCAGTAATAGTTGGGTCACGCTTTTCGTCGATAAAATATTTTTGACAGAAAGTAATATCGTCTACGTCCATTGCTAAGCCGTAAGTTTTAACAAAGTTAGCAAGTTCGTCACGATTAAGTGATATAAAGCCCGTTAAAGTTTCAACTTCGGTAGGAATATCGTAAGTAACTTTTAAAGTTTCAGGCTTGTCAAGTGACGCTTCACGCGCTTCAACTGGGTTAATTACGTATTTTTTAATTTCAGCAACTTCTTTTTCAGTTAAATTGCCGTATAAAGCGTAAACTTTTGCTGTACGAACAACCGGTCTGTCGCCAGTTGAAATAATTTGAATACATTGAGCAGCCGAATCGGCACGTTGGTCAAATTGACCTGGTAAATATTCAACTGCAAAAACGTTAGCACCCGATAAATCAGGGTTTTCGCTTACGATATCAAGTTGTGGTTCACTAAATACCGTACCTTTAGCGTAGTTAAAAAGGTCTTCGGTAATATTTTCAGCGTCGTATCTATTAATTACGCGTACTTTTTCAAGCGAAGTTATGTTTAAAAGTGTAACAGCGTCTTGAAAAAGTGCTTTTGCTTCATGCGCAAGTTCAGGTTTTTTCTCTACGTAAACTCTATAAACCATTTTAATTCTCCTTTATTGCGTTAAGCGCTTTTGCGCCGATATCATTACGATAATAAGCGTTATCAAATTTAATTTGTTTTACTAAGCCGTAAGCGTCGCTAATAGCAGTTTTTAAATCGCCTGCAACAGCAGTAGCACCTAAAACTCTACCACCGTTTGTTTTTAATACGTCGCCGTCAAGTTTAGCACCTGCAACGTAAACGTTGTTCCAAATACCACAAGGTATATCCATTTCAAAGCCCTTTTCGTAACTTTGTGGATAGCCTTTTGACGCCATAATTACACAGCACGCTGACTTGGTTGAAAATTTAACTTCAGTATCTTTAAGAGTACCGTTAGTTGTTGCTTGCATTACTGTAAGAAGGTCGCTTTCTAAAAGTGGTAATACAACTTGAGTTTCAGGGTCACCGAAACGACAGTTATATTCAATAACCTTTGGTCCTTTTGGTGTAAGCATTAAACCAAAGTATAAGCAACCTTTAAAAGTTCTACCTTCGCTGTTCATTGCGTTAATTGTAGGAATAAATATCGTATCCATACAAAGTTTAGCAATATCTTCAGTATAGTAAGGGTTAGGAGCAATCGTACCCATACCACCAGTGTTTAAACCAGTATCGTTATCGCCTATGCGCTTATGGTCCATAGAAGAAATCATAGGAACAACCGTTTCACCGTCAGTAAACGATAAAACTGAAACTTCTGGACCAGTTAAAAACTCTTCAATAACAACGGTTTTACCACTATTACCAAACATTTCGTCACGCATCATAGAAATAACTGCGTCTTTGGCTTCGTCACGCGTGGTAGCGATAATAACGCCTTTACCAAGCGCTAAACCGTCTGCTTTAATAACGGTTGGAATAGGCGCTGTATCAAGGTATAAAAGCGCTTTATCTAAATTATCGAATACTTCGTATTCGGCAGTAGGAATACCGTATTTTTTCATAAGGTTTTTAGAAAAAACTTTACTACCTTCAATAATAGCGGCGTTCGCTTTTGGTCCAAAACAAGGTATACCCTTTTCATTAAGTTTGTCAACGCAACCTAACACAAGTGGGTCGTCTGGAGCAACTACTGCGTAATCAATTTTATTTTCAACGGCAAAAGTAGCAATTTTATCAATTTCTTTAGCACCGATATCAACGCAAATAGCGTCTTTAGCGATACCACCGTTACCAGGAACTGCATAAATTTCACTTACGTTTTTGCTCTCTTTTAATTTTTTAATAATAGCGTGTTCACGTCCACCTGAACCTACAACTAAAATTTTCATAACTTTCTCCTTATTAGTGGTGGAAAAGTCTAATTCCCACAAATGAAAGTACCATACCGTACTCGTTAGCGCGATTGATAACTACGTCGTCACGGATAGAGCCACCTGCTTCGGCAATATATTTAACACCACTTGCTTTAGCGCGTTTAATATTATCGTCAAACGGGAAGAACGCATCAGAACCAAGCGCAACCCCGTCAATAGTAGCAAGGTAAGCCTTTTTATCTTCTTCAGTAAACGGTGCAGGTTTTTCGGTAAAATATTTTTGCCAAATACCGTCTGCAGTAACGTCTTCTTCAGTTTTATTGATGTATCCATCAATAACGTTGTCACGGTCAGGTCTACCGATACTGTCTTTAAACGGTAAGTTTAAAACTTTATCGTGTTGGCGATAGAACCAAGTGTTAGCCTTGTCGCCTGCTAAACGGGTACAGTGAATACGTGATTGTTGACCTGCACCAACGCCGATTGCTTGACCGTCGATAGCGTAACAAACTGAGTTTGATTGAGTATATTTTAAAGTGATAAGTGCAACGATAAGGTCACGAACTGCACTTTCAGGCAAGTCTTTATTTTCAGAAACGATATTTTTAAGTAATTCGCGATTAATTTCTACGTTGTTTCTACCTTGTTCGAAAGTAATACCGAAAACTTGTTTGGTTTCTTGAACTTCAGGAACGTAGTTAGGGTCGATTTTAACAACGTTGTACGTACCTTTACGTTTTGCTTTTAAAATTTCAAGCGCTTCAGGTTCGTAACCTGGCGCGATAACGCCGTCGCTAACTTCACGCGCAATAAGTTTTGCAGTAGTTACGTCAACAACGTCAGATAAAGCAACCCAGTCGCCAAACGAACACATTCTGTCCGTACCCCTTGCCCTTGCGTAAGCACAAGCAAGTGGACTTTCGTCTAAACCTTCAATATCGTCAACGAAACACGCTTTTTTAAGTTTATCTGAAAGCGGAATACCAACTGCTGCTGAAGTAGGGCTAACGTGTTTAAAAGAAGTAACGGCTGGAAGATTTAACGCCGCTTTTAATTCTTTAACAAGTTGCCAACTGTTAAAAGCATCTAAAAAGTTGATGTAACCTGGGCGACCGTTTAAAATTTCAATAGGAAGGTCGCTACCGTCGTTCATATAAATTTTTGCAGGTTTTTGGTTAGGGTTACAACCGTATTTTAATTCAAATTCTTTCATTTTTTCACCTTAAGCGTTTTTATTTATCATAACAGTTTCAATTTCGCCAGTTTGTAAGTCAGTATAACGAACGTATAACGAAATTTTGTTGTTTTCATCTAAATTAGTCCAAACCTTTTCAGCAAACACGTCAATATCGTTAGGAATTTGTACGCGTTCTGGTTCGCCTTGGAAAGTAGGAATAGGGTTACCGTCAGTAACGTAAGTATGAATAAAGTGGCCTAAGCCGGCTAACGCGTTAAAATCAAAGGTATAACGGTTACAAGCAGTACCTAAAGCGTCGGCCGATTTTAAAATGCTCATTTTATAAGTAAAATCGCCTTCGCCAAATTCTATCATACCACTAATTCTTGGTGTAAGGTTAGGAGCGTCAGGTTCAAACTCACGTGTTTTTAACGCACTTTCAAAAGTTTCACCTGCTAAAATGCCGTTGTAGATAGTATCAGTTTGGTCACCGTTAGTTACGATAAGTTTGTTACCAGTTTGACGAACTGCAGCGTAAATAATTAAGCTTGGGTCTTCAACCTTGCTTGCATCAAAAGGTTCGGTGTAAATAACACCGTCTTTTTCAGTAAACACACGGTTTCTACTGTTTGCACTTCTACCCATAATAAAGTAAGCAGAACACGCTTTTTTACCATCTTCAGTTTTACCTAAAACAATACCTCTACCAACGTAAGGATTGCCGTTTATTAATTCACCAATATCGTTAATTTTATAAATATCCATAATTTTTACCTTTTAATAATTAACATTGTTTTGTAAGTTGCTTACAAACTTTTTCAACAGAAAGTGGTAGAATTTTCCACTCTGCTTGTTTCATAACGCGTTTTTGTAATTTTTCAGGAGTGTCGCCTTCTTTAACGGCAACGGCTTTTTGCATAATAATTTCGCCACCATCAGGAATTTCGTTAACGAAATGTACGGTAGCGCCAGTAACTTTAACGCCGTATTTAAGCGCTTCTTCGTGCACTTTTAAACCGTAAAAGCCTTTACCACAAAACGACGGTATAAGCGACGGGTGTACGTTTAAAATTCTATTAGCATAGCGTGAAGTAAAGTTTTCACTTAAAATACTCATAAAGCCTGCTAATACGATAATATCAGTACCTGCTTTTTCTAATTCGGCAATAATTTTACCTTCAAATTCGCTTTGATTAGCACACGATTTTTTAGTTATAACAGCCGTATCAATGCCGTTATTTTTAGCACGCATTAAAGCGTAAGCGCCTTCAACGTTAGAAATAACAAGCGATATTACACCGTTTTTAATAATGCCTGATTTTTGAGCGTCGATAAGTGCTTGTAAGTTAGTTCCGCCACCCGAAACAAGTACGGAAATTACGGCTTTACCGTTTTTCATAAATACCCCTTTAACTTCAAACAGCGTTTAGCCTAAAAAGGTTAAACGCCTATGAAATTGCAAGTTTTTTGCAAATTAAATAATTGTAATTTTGTCGTCAGACTTAATAATTTTACCTATAACGTAAGCATCTTCGCCGTTTGCTTTTAAAGTTTCAAGCGCTAAGTCAACGTCTTTAGCACGTACAACGATGCTCATACCAACACCCATATTGAAAGTGTTAAACATATCGCGTTCACAAATGTTACCTTGTTTAGCAATAAGTTTGAAAATAGGAAGAATTTTTACTTCGCTTTTAATAATTTCAGCGCCAAGACCGTCTGGAATACTTCTTGGAATATTTTCATAAAAACCACCACCGGTAATGTGTGAAATACCTTTAACTTTAACCTTTTCCATTAAAGCAAGTACTGGTTTTACGTAAATTTTTGTAGGAGTTAATAACGTTTCACCGATAGATTTACCACCTAAATCATCATTAGGTGCTTTTAAATCAACGTTTTCAACGTCTAAAACCTTACGAACAAGTGAGAAACCGTTTGAGTGAACACCACTTGATGGTAAAGCGATAATAACGTCGCCTTCTTCCATTGTTTTATTGTCGATAATTTTTGATTTATCAACTACGCCCGTGCAGTAACCTGCTAAGTCGTATTCGTCGATAGGATAGAAACCTGGCATTTCTGCTGTTTCACCACCGATTAACGCTGCGCCCGATTGAACGCAACCGTCACAAACGCCCTTAACTATATCTGCAATTTTATCAGGATAGTTTTTACCACAAGCAATATAGTCAAGGAAGAAAATTGGTTTTGCGCCTGCGCAAATAATATCGTTAACGCACATAGCAACGCAATCGATACCAACGGTGTCGTGCTTGTCCATTAAAAATGCAATTTTAAGTTTAGTACCAACGCCGTCAGTACCACTAACTAAAACTGGGCGTGTAATACCAGTAAGGTCAAGTTCAAATAAACCACCGAAACCACCTACGTCTGAGCAAACGCCTTTAGTCATAGTAGTTGCAATGTGTTTTTTCATAAGTTCTACTGCTTTGTAACCTGCAGTAATATCTACGCCCGCTTGAGCGTATACGTCTGATTTAGATTGAGAGTGCATACCCGTCTCCTTAATTTTTTTCTTTTCCGTTCCAACAGTAAGTACAAAGTTTGCAAGGTTCGATACCAACCGACTTAATTAAACCTTCAAGTGATTGAAATTCAAGTGATGCGAATTTGAATTTATCGCATATAGCCTTACGCATTTTCTTACCGCGTTCGGTATTTGAATTACTATATTCTTCAATATATTTTAACCCTTCTTCACCTTCAAGTTCAATGATGGTTCTACGGGTTATAAGTTCAAGTTCGTTATTTGAACGTGAGAAGTTAAGATATTTACAACCGTACATAATTGGTGGACAAGCCGAACGCATATGTACTGCCTTAGCGCCGTTAGAGTATAAGAATTCAACCGTTTCTTTAAGTTGAGTACCTCTTACGATACTATCGTCAACGAATAAAAGGTTTTTGCCTTCTATAAGGTTGTAAATAGGTATTTGCTTCATTTTAGCAATTTTATTTCTGTCAACTTGTTTTGCAGGAGTAAAACTTCTTGCCCAAGTTGGCGTGTACTTAATATAAGGACGCGCAAATTTAACGCCACATTTATTAGAATAACCTATTGCGTGTGGAGTGCCACTATCAGGAACGCCACTTACGTAATCAAGCTTATCGGTGATGCCTTTTTTCATATCTTGTTCGGCTAAAATTTCACCGTTACGGTAACGCATAGTTTCTACGTTTACACCTTCGTACGTTGACGTAGGATAACCGTAATACGTCCATAAGAATAAGCACATACGCATATCGTCGTTAGGAGGGGCAAGTTGCGTTATTTTAGTTGCAGTAAGTTCAACTATTTCGCCACTACCAAGTTCCTTTACGTCAGCGTAACCTAATTTTTGATGCGCAAACGATTCAAACGAAGCACTATAACCAAATTCGTTTTTACCTATTATGATAGGAAGTCTGCCGTGTTTATCACGCGCGCAAATAATAGCGCCGTCGTCTTTTAATATTAAAATTGATGCCGTTCCGTCAATTTCGTTTTGAGCAAATTTAATACCTTCAATGAAGTTATCTTTCATTCCTATAAGCGCAGCAACAAGTTCGGTTGAGTTAACCTTACCACCCGTCATTGCGTCGAAATGCCCGCCACATGCTAAATATTTATCAATAAGTTCGTCGCTATTATTTATAGCACCAACGAAACATATTGCGTACGCACCAAGGCGTGAACGTAAAAGCAACGGTTGAGGGTCGCTATCACTAATACAACCGATAGCGCTTGTACCCTTCATTTCGTCGAAAATCTTTTCAAACTTTGTTCTAAACGGAGCGTTTTCAATACTATGTATTTTTCTTTGAATACCTATTTCTTTATCGTAGGCTGCCAAACCACCTCTACGTGTGCCAAGGTGTGAGTGATAGTCTACGCCAAAGAAAACGTCTTCCATACAATCGTGTTTAGACGCAATTCCAAAAAAACCACCCATGCTTTACCCCGCTATTAAGCAAAAAATAATTTAGAAAGAGTCATTGGGTCAACGTATTTGCCGTCTTTATAAACACGCATATTACCAGATGCGATTTCGTCAATAAGCATTACGTTACCGTCTTTATCGTAACCGAATTCAAATTTAATATCGTATAAGATAAGACCCTTTTCTTTAAGGTCGTCTGCTACGATTTTAGTAATTTTTTGAGTCATTTCTTTAATATCGTCGTATTGCTTGCTAGTCATAACGCCAAGGTCAACTAAACCGTCTTTAGTAACAAGGGGGTCGCCCTTTTCATCATTTTTGAAAGTAGTTTCAACGTATGCAGGAAGGTCAGCGCCTTCTTCAATATAGTCGCTATAACGACGGTAGAAACTACCTACTGCTTTGTGACGGCAAATAACTTCTAAGCCTTTACCGAATACTTTACCAGGAAGAACTTCCATAGTAGTGTTTTCTAAGTCAGCGCTTACGTAGTGAGTTAAAATACCTTCAGCGTTACATTTTTCAAAGAAATAAATAGACATACGAAGGTTAACGTCACCAACACCGTCAATAGTGAGGCCTACTGAGTTTTCACCTGGGTCGAAAACACCGTCTTTACCAGTACAATCATCTTTAAATTTTAAAAGATAGTTGCCGTTTGAAAGAGCAAATACGTCTTTAGTTTTACCTGTGTATACAAGAGTTTTTTCCATAAAAGTTCTCCTTAAAAATATATAGATTTTAATTTTTATTTAAATTTTTTATTTTGTTTGATTTGTTTTGTTTGTTAAACGGCTAAAGTGTTAGAAACAAAGTATTACTATGTTTATATGCTGTTAAAGACTTTTAGAAATTTCTGCGTCTTTTGCTAATACCTTAGCAGCATCACTAGCACGCTTGTCGTCAAGTTTTTTAGCAAGTTCTTTATCTTCAACTGCTAAAATTTGAATAGCAAGTAAGGCAGCGTTTGCCGCACCGTTAATTGCTACGGTTGCAACTGGAATGCCTGTTGGCATTTGAACGGTTGATAATAACGCGTCTAACCCGTCAAGATTTGTAGACTTACAAGGTATACCTATTACTGGCAACGTTGTATTTGCCGCAATAGCACCTGCTAAGTGAGCAGCCATACCAGCAGCAGCAATAATAACACCAACATCGTTAGCGCGTGCGTTTAAAGCAAAGTCGCGCGCTTCAACTGGGGTTCTGTGTGCAGAATAAACGTGAACTTCAAACGGAACGCCAAACGCCGTTAAAGTATCAGTTGCTTTTTTAACGATAGGTAAATCGCTATCGCTACCCATTACAATACCAACTTTTTTCATAAAACACTCCTTATTTTTGCAAAAATTTTAAAAGGGCGGACTAAAACTTGCGATTATATACTCACAGTTTCAGTGCGCCCAGACGGTCGGCTAAAGGATTAACCTTACGTCGTTCCTTGTTCCTTTGTGGTGCTCCACTAATCCGTCAGTTGCAAAGAACGTTAAGTTATGTTAGTAGTATAACAAAATTTTAAATACAAGTCAAATAAAAATTATATTTTTATAGCATAAATACAATAAAAATTTAAGGTGTGATTACGCCGTTACGCAAACACACCTTTAATAAATATTTGTAAACCTATAAAAATTAAAATTGCTCCACCAAAAATTGACGCTTTATTTGAAAAAGCAGTGCCGAATTTTTTACCCATTTTAACACCAAAAAAGCATAAAACAAAGGTTATTACGGCTATTATTAAAACGGTTACAAGCGCCATAATAAAGTTATAGTTAGTTATGGTAAAACCAGTTGAAAGCGCGTCGATTGACGTGGCTATACCTTGAACGATTATTCCTACAAAATTTACGCCTTTTTTGCACACAACTTCATCAGGCTTACTTTTAATTCCTTCATAAAGCATTTTACCACCTATAAAAGAAAGTAGAATAAGTGCAACGTAAGGAATAAAAGCGTTAAGCACATTAAAATAGCCAACTAACGAACGAACTAAAAACCAACCTATAAGTGGCATTAACGCTTGAAAAAAAGCAAAAACGCCTGCTATTAAGGTTGTTTTACCGTTTTTTATGCACGGCTCGTTAAGACCGTTAGCAAGCGAAACTGAAAACGCGTCCATCGATAAGCCTAAGCCTAATAATATAGCCGTTAAAAAGAAGTTTAAGTCAAACATTTTTCACCTTAGTTTTTTATATAATTTTCATACAAACTGATTACTTTTACGCGAAATTCTTCACTAATTTCTTCAGTAGTTAAGCCTTTGTTTTTGAGTTGTAAATACGACGTAGGCTTACCTATTACTACTTTATTATGCTTAATAGAAAGGTAAACTGGGCAAATAGAAATATCTTCGTTATTACGTTTAACGTAATAATTACTTAGCATAACGAAACCGTTTAAAAACTTGGTAGGTTTAGTTAAATACCCGTTAGTACTATCTTCAGGGTACACCATAACCGACGTATCGTTATTTAAAACGTTTAAGCTGTATTTAAAGGTTTTAAAAATGCGCGCGTCAGGAAAACTTGGTATTACTTTTACCCCGCGATATATAAATATAGAAAAGAAGGCTTCAAAAAACGCTTTTATAGTTGATACGAATTTGCTCTTACGTAGTTTTTGTATATACAACACGTTTTTTAAATAGTTAAACCTATCTTTATAACTGCCAAGCATAGGATACGCGCCCCATTTAGCGCAATTCATAGGCAAATATTTATCATAAACTAGTGGGCCGTTTTTACCCTCGTGGTTGCCAACGAATATGCATTTTTTAGGAAGTTCGCCAGCAGTATTTATTACCGTTATTTTTCCACTTGCAAAAGGCAATAATATAGGGCGAAATATTTTCCAAAAGGGTTGTTTTTTGTTTGGAGTTTTAAAATAAAATTTATCTTTCATAGCTAACATACAATATTCTATTTGTTTTAACTATATATAATACTTAAAAGACAAAATTTGTCAAACTAAACACACCTTTAAAAAAGATATTTCACAAATGTTTAACAAAACTAAAATAATCGTTGATATTTTTTTATAAATTTGCTAAAATATGGTAAAGGTGCATTATGTATAATTTTTTTGTTAAAGAAGGCGATATAACTGAAAATACCGTAGTAATTACCGGTGCAGACTATAACCATATTAAAAAGGTTTTACGTTTGCGTGAGGGAGATACCGTTTTAGTAAGCGTTGGTGGTTATAGCCATTTATGTGAACTTAAAAAGTTTGAAAGCGAAGCCGTTATTTTAGAAATTATTGAAAGAAATAGTAAAGACGCGTCGCTACCTATTGATATATATTTATATCAAGGCAAACCAAAAAGCGATAAAATGGAATTAATTATTCAAAAGGCCGTTGAACTTGGCGTAAATAAAATAGTTCCCGTTTCAATGAAGCGTTCTATCGTTAAACTTGACGATAAAAAGGCAAAAGAAAAGGTTTCGCGTTGGCAAGCAATTAGTGAAAGCGCAAGCAAACAAAGTAAGCGCAACGTTATACCTGAAGTTTTACCAGTTACCACTTTAAAAAACGCTATTAACGAACTTAAATCGTTTGACAGTATAATAGTTCCTTACGAAAATAAAGAAGGTATGTTGCCTACCCTTGACGCTTTAAAGGAAATGAAAAGTGGGCCTAAAGTTGGCGTTGTAATAGGCCCTGAAGGTGGATTTGAAGATGAAGAAATTAAACTTTTACAAGATGCCGGCGCAAAAATAGTATCGCTTGGTAAACGAATTTTACGCACAGAAACGGCTGCAATTACCACCCTTTCAATGTTAATGCTTTACGCCGAAATTAAATTATAAAAAACGGAGCAATCTTGCTCCGTTTTGTTTTATACTATGTTTTTATTTTTTAAATAAACTATCGCGTCGCGGTAACCGTCAAAACCTTTACCACAAATCATTTTTTCAGCG
>JAGBYC010000094.1 GCA_017628935.1 Clostridia bacterium
AAAAGCACATTGTACATTTTTTTACTTGACAAAGGCACAATGTGCCTTTAAAATATAATTATCTTACACAAAGGAGAATATATTATGTATTGCACAAAATGTGGCACAGAAATTGACGATGAAGCAATAATTTGCCCTGCTTGTGGTTGTAAAACAGCAAACTTTACACTTGTTGTAACACCTAAAGAAGAAGTTAAAACTTCAAATGGAATAGCAGTTGCCGGTTTTATTTGTTCGTTCTTTATTCCGTTACTTGGCTGGGTTTTTGGTGGGATAGGTTTAGCAAGAGCAAACAAAAGAAATGGGAAAGGCAAAGGGTTCTCTATTGCTTCAATAATAATTGCGACGGTAATGTTTTTTGCCTATTGTTACCAATATTTATAAAATTTATATTACGGAACTCAATTCCGTGCTTTTTTATTGACTAAACTTTATAAAAATGCTAAAATAATATTAACTTAATAACTTTTCGGTCAAGTGAGTAAAAAGTAACTTGTTTGTAGGGGAATAACGGTGCAAGTCCGTTGCAACAGCCATTACCGTAATTAAAGCGCAGTCTATTTAAGTCGGAATACCTAACGAAAGGTAAAAATAACGTATTTTCGGGCAAAGGAGAATTACGCCAGTAAGGGTTTAAGTTGCGCCAACGTTATTTTGTTGGCGCAGATTTTTTTAATCAACCTTACTAGCGAAAAATTATTATGAAAAAACTTTTTACCTTGCTACTTACGTTAATGGTAGCGCTAACTTGCACCCTTATATCAGCGTGCAAAAAAGAACCTTTAGTTGTTAAAGAAAGTGACACTTACGTTGTTATTAACGTAGAAAACGCCACCGAAAACCAAACTTTAGCAGGTTATATGCTTTCTTTAACTGAATATCAAGATATGTTCGTTATTGAAAACGGTATGGTTACGTCAATTAACGGCTTATCAAATTCAGATGAAACGTATTCGTATTGGATGATTTACACTAACGATTATAGTGAAGACGTTTCTAACGAGGCTTATGGAACTATTGACTATAACGGCACTATTTACTATTCGGCGGCGTGGGGCGCAGAAAGTTTAGTTGTTAAAAACGGATATTCGTATATCTTTATTTATCAAACGTTCTCGTTATGAAAACTGCTAAAGAAATAGCCGTAATGGGCGTATTCGTAGCCCTACTTATCGGTGGACAATTTGTACTAAGTGGAATACAAGGAATAGAAGTAGTTACCGTATTAATAACCAGTTTTTGCTTTTATTTTGGGTTAAAAAGGGGAATTATCGTGGCAACGGCGTTCTCACTTTTAAGGTGCTTTATATTTGGGTTTTTCCCGCAAGTAATAACCTTATACTTAGTGTATTATAACCTTATAGCCGTAGTTTTTGGGTTAATAGGTAAGGCGTTTAAAAAATTGCTTTCTATTAAAAAACTAATTGTAGTTATATCTGCCACGCTTTTTAGCACGGCGTTATTTACGGTGTTAGACGTAGGCTTAACTTGGGTGTTTTACGGCTTAACTGAAAACGCAGTTAAAGTGTATTTTATAGCAAGTATGCCAACCTTAATTACTCAACTAATATGCGTTATGGTAACGGTAGCGTTACTATTTATTCCACTTTTAAAAGTGTATAAAACCATAAAATTAAACTAAAAAATTCCCGTGAAAAGTTAGGCTTTTTACGGGAATTTTAATATATTATTTACCTTTTACACGTGCAATTTCATAGTTGTCAAACTTTCTATCGCGTAGCGCAGTAATAGGGTGTGGCGCAGTTTCATAGCGAAGGTCCGTGCCGTTTTTAGTAATATAGTCTTTAATAATTTTATGGCTTGGCACTTTAAGTGGGTTAGCGCCGATATAAGTTTTTTGATATTTAAAATACGGGTGCGAAGGTGGTAAATCGTTAACGTCAATATATTCTAAACCAAAAGTGTTAAGGCGAACGCTTTCAAGCACCTCACGAACGTATTTTTTATTTTCCTTAAAATCAAGTAGTTCAGGAAAGTCAGGTTCGCTAAACTCTTCGCTATAATGTTTGCCTTCGTATTTTTGTAAAAGGTCGCTTACAACTTTAAGGTGGTAAACTTCCGTTTCATAGTGGCGTTCCCAAACCTCTTTAATGCGAGCGTCTTTTTCCGTTTGCATACACGAATAGTACAAATAACATTCAACGTATTCGTTCATAAGCGCGCATTCAAGCCACGACTTAGTTGGGTCTTTTAAACTTTCGTAGCCGGAAACGTGCTGTTCTTCTATCATAGCAATTTCGCTATACAAACGACGACCGTGTTCTTTATGGTAAAAACTACCTACGTTCATATAGTAGTTCATAGTTTGCTGTTCAGCACCCGTAATAATTGAAACGGCAAGTTTAGTAAGTGGGTTTGCCGTGTTAGAATTGATAGGCGTTTTTAAGTCTTGCATAGGAGCGCGTGGCTCACTTATAGTAGGTCTACCCGGCATAATTTCGGTGTAACTACCTATTAACTTTTTATAGTTTTGCTTTTCGTCCATTTCAAGCATATCGGTAAACCGATAAAGATGGTCGAAGTCTTCAAGTAAAGCAAAATCAAGTTGCTTTTTAACTACGCTGTTTTTCTCACGCTTTGCTAAAATAGCAGTAAGGTCAACGGCAAGTTGTTCGTACGACAAGGTAGTTTCAAGAATGCTTTCGTTAACGGGTTTTAGCGACGCAATTCGTTTTTGTTGAAGTTGTTCGCTACGCCTAATTTCAGCAATAACTTTCAAAACGTCTTTGTTTTTGCAGTGTCTTGCAAACTGATGGTAAAACCAGTTAGATTCAAACTCTGTGCCGTTCATTAAAATTATACGCGTTTTAGTGTACGGGTCGGTGGCGTACTTGTCGTAACTTTTTAGTGAAAGAGCGTTTAACGGATAGTATAAACTTTTTTGTTTTGCTTTTAATTCAAAAGGGTTCATAAATTTTCCTCCACGCTAATTATTGCCAACAAAACGCCTAAGCAAACGAAAAAAGCAAAAAATTTTTAATAGTTTTTGATAAAAAAACTAAATAGTGCGTTTTAGTGCTTGAATTTAACTAAAAATAGTGATACAATGTAGTTTAGTGAGGATTTTAAAAATGAAAGTTGCAATTATAGGCGTAGGCGAAATCTCAAAACTTCATATAAATGCATTGATACAAGCAGGCGAACAAATCGTTGCGCTTTGCGATATTATTCCTAGTAAGTGCGAATTAGCAAATAAAGAATTTTCTTTAAACGCTAAAATTTACGCTGACTATAAAAAAATGTTAGCCGACGAAGATATTGACGCAGTGCATATTTGTACTCCACATTATCTTCACGCAGAAATGGTAATTAACGCGCTTAATAAAAACGTTAACATATTATGTGAAAAACCACTTGCTATTTCTTTAACCGAACTTGACGAAATTGAAGTGGCAGTTAAAAACAGCACGGCAATTTTAGGCGTGTGCCAACAAAACAGGTATAACGACGCGTCGCGTTTTGCTAAAACATATTTTAGCGACAAAAAAATTACGTCTGCATACGGCTCACTTATTTGGAAGCGCGATGCCGACTATTATAATTCAGGCATCTGGCGTGGCAAAAAAGCAACAGAGGGTGGCGGGGTTATGATAAACCAAGCCCTTCACACCTTAGATATGTTACAATGGATTACGGGTATGCCTATTAGCGTAGTTGCAACTACTAACAACCACGCGCTTAAAAACGTAATTGACGTTGAAGACACGGCTTTTGGCATTTTCAAAATTGATGATGAAAGAAACTTCGTTGTAACGGCAACAAACTCTGCAAAATATAGTTTTCCTATCGTACTTGGTTTTGCAAGCGAAAACGACGTTATGCAAATTACTATGGACAACGTTATTTTAAACGGTAACTTCTACGTTAAGAAAGACGGAACGTCAGTTATCGGTAAAGAAGTTTGGGGCACGGGTCACGTAAAACTTATTAAAGATTTTTACAATAAACTTAGTAAAGGCGAAAAATTCCCGATTGACTTTTACGAGGCGTCTAAAGTGGTTAAACTTATTTTGGCGCTTTACTCGTCAAACGGAAATGAAATATTTATTAAATAAGGAGATAGTATGGAAGTTAAAGTTGTTCCAGTTGTAGTTATTAAAAATATTGAAGACACTATTCCAACTTTAAAAGCGCTTTGCGACGGTAACTTACCAGTTGCTGAAATCACTTTTAGAACTGCTTGTGCTGAAGAGGCAATTCGTTTAGGTGTAAAAACCTTCCCTGATATGTATATCGGTGCGGGTACGGTTATTAACCTTGACCAAGCAAAACGCGCAGTTGGTGCAGGTGCAAAATTTATTGTTTCACCAGGCTTAAGTGAAGAAGTAGCCCTTTATTGTAAAGAAATGGGCATTACTTACTACCCAGGTTGTATAACTCCAACTGAAATTATGAAGGCAATTTCACTTGGAATTGACGTAATTAAATTCTTCCCTGCAGGTGTGTTTGGTGGCTTAAAAGCAATTAAAGCTTTAGCAGGTCCGTTCCCACAAATTAAATTTTTACCAACAGGTGGCGTTGACGCGTCTAACTTAAAAGAGTTTTTAGATTACGAAAAAATTTACGCCGTTGGTGGTAGTTGGATGATGAAAGGCGATATCGTTGAAAATTGCCTTGAAATAAACAAAATTATTAAAGGAGAAAATTAATATGGCAAATATCGTTACTTTTGGTGAACTTATGTTACGATTAGCACCTAACGGTTACTTACGTTTCGTTCAAAGCGAAGAATTTCAAGCAACTTTTGGTGGTGCAGAAGCAAACGTAGCCGTATCACTTGCAAACTACGGTGAAGACGTAGCGTTTTTAACAAAACTTCCTACGCACGAAATAGGTCAAATGGCAGTTAACTCTGTTAGAAAATTCGGCGTTGATACGTCGCTTATCGTACGTGGTGGCGATAGAGTTGGTATTTACTATTGCGAAAAAGGTGCGTCACAACGCCCAAGTAAAGTAGTTTACGACCGTGCTAATTCTTCTATTGCAACAGCAACTAAAGAAGATTTTGATTTCGACAAAATTTTAAAAGGCGCAAAATGGTTCCACTTTACTGGTATTACGCCAGCCCTTTCAGACGGTATGGCAGAAATTACCCTTACAGCCGTTAAAAAAGCAAAAGAACTTGGCTTAACAACTTCTTGCGACCTTAACTACCGTAAAAAATTATGGTCTAAACAAAAAGCAGGCGAAGTAATGGGCGAAATTATGAAATACGTTGATTACTGTATCGCTAACGAAGAAGATGCGAAAGACGTTTTCGGTATCGAAGCCGATAATACTGATATTTACTCTGGTAAACTTAATCACGAAGGTTACGTTTCAGTTGCTGAAAAATTAACTGCACGCTTTGGTTTCAAAGGCGTTGCTATCACTTTACGTGAAAGCCTTTCTGCTAACGACAATAACTGGTCTGCTATGCTTTATACGGGTGGCAAAGCGTACTTCTCTAAAAAATACGCTATGCATATCGTTGACCGTGTAGGTGGTGGCGATAGTTTTGGCGCAGGCTTAATTTACTCGCTTATAAATAATAAAGACGCTCAGTCAGTTATCGAATTTGCCGTTGCTGCAAGTTGCTTAAAGCACTCTATTGAAGGCGACTACAATATGGTGTCAGTAGCCGAAGTTATGAACTTGGCTGGTGGGGATGCGTCGGGACGCGTTCAAAGATAGTTTAACGCCCCATTTACTTCGTTATGCTTTGTTTCTGTAAAATATTGTTGACCCCAATAACCAAAAAGGTTAATTGTTTCCAAAATATTTTACGAGCCTCGCCTAACTTGTAACCAAGCCGTTAAAAAGTTTAATAAACTTGCAAAAAATCAAATATTAAAAAAGCACGGAGCAAAACTCCGTGCTTTTTCTATATATATGTTTTATAATGCAAAAAATTCGTTTAATGAAGTTGCGCTTTTTAACTTAACCTCAGTTTTTACTGATAAATAATAAAGTAAAAATTTAATAAGTTTGGTAGCCTTGCCGTCGTCTACTATAACGCTTTTAATTTCGTTTATTTCTGCGTTTTTAACTATGTTAAAAGCCGTGTAAGTGTCAAGCGTTATTTCGCTATAACTTTGAGTTCTACATTCTTCGCAAGAAAAAGTTGCGTCTAAATAATTAAAAAACACTCTGCCGTTAATTACTTCCCCACACGACGCGCACGCCGTTTCACTTATGCCGTAACCAAGCCTTTCAGCAAGGTAGTTAAGGTAGTAAGCAAGCGCCACCTTTTCGTTACTAGTATAGCAAATATTTTTAATTGCCTCGATTGTTGACGTGAATAACGCCGTGTCTTCATCACCGTCTTCAATCAAATTATTAATAACGTCAATAACGCAAGCCGAAAGATAATATTTTTGTAAGTTAAGGCGCAAATCGTAAAAACTATCTATGTAACTAGCGCCTATTACCGTGTATCTGCCACCCTTTTCAGCAAGAATATATTCGGCAAAGCAAAACGGTTCGCTAGCAAATTTAAGTTTAGCCTTAGGTTTTTTAACACCCTTAATGTTAGCAGTAATTTTGCCCTTTTCAAGAGAGTATAAGGTTAAAATTTTGTCGTTGTCTTTATAATCAACGCTACGCGTTACTATCGCGTTTACCTTAATTTCCATTGTTTACCGCCTTTTTTCTTTTTCTTCTTTTTGCTTATCTTCAATAATGCTTTTATGCAAAAGATAATAACTAATATTACCCGTGCGTTCAAACATTTGCCAAGTTAGTTTTTCAACGTCAAAATCGTCGTAAATCATACTTGCACCTCCATAATACCATTATGTTGAAAAAATTGCAATTTATTTATCAAAAAAGTAAAAGACAAAAAGTAAAAAAGTCCGTCGAAAAACAACACTATAACGCTTTAGTGTGCGCTACGGCTACAAAATAGTGTTTATTTTTTAAAATAAACAATAAAACACGCTGTAAATAAGTTGCTTTAAATTTTAAAAAGTAGTAAAATATAAAAAAATACCCCTGTTGACTGGGGTTCAGTTCTTTATAGAACTTATGGAGGTATAATGAAATACGTTTATTTGTTTAGCGAAGGCAACGGTAAAATGCGTGAACTTTTAGGTGGTAAAGGTGCTAACCTTGCTGAAATGACCAACCTTGGTATGCCTGTTCCACGTGGTTTTACCATCACAACTGAGGCTTGTACTCAATATTATAAAGACGGTAAGAAAATTAACGACGAAATTATTAGTCAAGTAATGGAATACGTTAAAAAACTTGAAGAAATTACCGGCAAAGAATTCGGCAGTGCTGATAACCCACTTCTCGTATCAGTTCGTTCAGGCGCAAGAGCGTCAATGCCAGGTATGATGGACACCATTTTAAACCTTGGTTTAAACGACGTGGTTGTTGAACGTTTTGCTGAAAAAACTGGTAACCGTCGTTTTGCTTACGATAGCTACCGTCGTTTTATTCAAATGTATAGCGACGTTGTTATGGAAGTAGGTAAAAAATATTTTGAAGAACTTATTGACAAAATGAAAGAAGAAAAGGGCGTTAAGCTTGATACTGAACTTGATGCTGACGACCTTAAAGAACTTGCTAATCAATTCAAAGCAGAATATAAACACAAACTTGGCGTTGATTTCCCAAGCGACCCTAAAGAACAGCTTATGGGCGCAATTCAAGCCGTATTCCGTTCATGGGATAACGACCGTGCAATTTACTACCGTCGTATGAACGATATTCCTAGCGACTGGGGTACTGCAGTTAACGTTCAAGAAATGGTATTTGGTAACATGGGCGACACTTCTGGTACAGGCGTTGCTTTCTCACGTAACCCATCTACTGGTGAAAAAGGTTTATTCGGCGAATTCTTAATGAACGCTCAAGGTGAAGACGTTGTTGCCGGTGTTAGAACACCACAATCAATTTCTCAACTTGCTAACGAACAACCTGAAGTTTACGCTCAATTTGAAAAAATCGTTAACACTTTAGAAAACCACTACCGTGATATGCAAGATATGGAATTTACCATTGAAGAAGGTAAACTCTTTATGCTTCAAACTCGTAACGGTAAACGTACTGCTGCCGCTGCTATTAAAATCGCTTGCGATTTAGTAGACGAAGGTATGATTAC
>JAGBYC010000095.1 GCA_017628935.1 Clostridia bacterium
AACTTTTTTTGAATTTTAAATTCACGCGTAACGAATATCATTGCAACGCTAAATGAAACAACGTCGGAAATAGGGCCGGCAAATAAAATACCGTCAAGACCCATAAACGTTGGTAAAATTACAACAAGTGGTAAGAATAAAAATACTTGACGTGAAAGAGATAATACAATGCCGATAAGTGGTTTGCCGATAGCCGAAAATAAGTTTGATGAGAAAATTTGTATTCCTATAAAAGTTAAACACGATAAGAATATTCGCATAAACTTAACGGCAAACTCAAAGTAAAGTTCGTTACCATCACCAAACACGCTGATAATTTGGCGTGGGAATATTTGGAAGCAAGCCGTACCTATAAGGGCAACTATCGTGCACACTTTAACTACGGTAATATACGTTTCTTTAACACGGCTATATTGTTCTGCGCCGTAGTTAAAGCCGAATATAGGTTGCGAACCTTGTGCAAAACCTATAAATACCGAGATGAAAATGCCGTTAACCTTCATAATTACGCCACACGCTGCAAGTGGAATTTCTGCACCGTAAATTGATAACGCGCCGTATGTAGTTATAACGTTATTTAAGGTAACTTGAACTATTGCAATGGCTACTTGGTTAAAGCAGTTAGATAAACCAAGCGACGCAACTTTAGCCCACATTTTAAGGTCGATATTAAAAAGGCTTTTGTTAAGTTTTACACTTTTAAATCTAAATATATATACAAACGCAATTAAAAATGAAATTACTTGTGAAATAACGGTGGCAATAGCAGCACCCTTAACACCCATATCAAATACGAAAATGAAAATAGGGTCTAAAATAGTGTTAACGATAGCACCTGCAAGCATACAAATCATAGAATAGCGTGGGTTGCCGTCAGCACGAATTAAGTTACTTAAAGAGTTAGTTACAATTAAAAACGGAAAGCCTATTGCAACGTATCTAACGTAGTCGGTTACGTAAGGTAAAACTTCAGTAGTAGCGCCAAACGCAACGGCAAGGTAAGGTAAAAACACTTCTACTATCACGGTATAAATTATACTTAAAATAGAAGTCATAAAAATAGCCGTACCTACGCATTTAGACGCCAAAGCCTCATCTTTTCTACCTAAAGAAAGTGAAAAAAGCGACGCGCTTCCTATACCTACAAGTAGCGAAATTGCTAAACAAATAGTAGTAAGTGGAAAGGCTACGTTGGTGGCGGCGTTGCCAAGCATACCTACGCCTTGACCTATAAACACTTGGTCAACAATGTTATATAACGCGCTAACTATCATTGCTATAATACTTGGTATAGCAAACTTTTTAAGTAGCGTTGAAATTTTTTCATACCCTAACGGGTTGCCTAAATTTTTAGTTGGCTGTATCGTTTGTGAGTTTTGCATTTTCTCTTCCTTAACTTAAATAACTACGTTATTTTAACACACTTAATTTTACATAGTCAACTTTTTTACGCCCTTTTACACATAATAAAATAAAAGTCCGCTTTATAACGGACTTTTAATTTGTTAAATATTTTCAACTGTCATTTCAATAAAGAAGTTTACGCTTTCGCCTGCGTCAATGGTGTTATATTTAAAACCTTCGTAAATATGCGTAGTAGTTGGCTCTAAACCTAAGGCGTAGTCGCCTGCCGCCATACTCTTCCATTCAACGAAGCAAGGCAACGTATCTTTAGAATATTTGATGGTAAATTTCTTTTTAAGTTTGTCGTTCACAACTGAAACGGTTGGGTCGTTTAAAATTAAGTTGTAGCAAGTTTCTTCTTTGCCTGCAACTGGCTCTTCAATAATTAACGCCTTTTCAATATTTTCACGCGCCCATTCTGTATGAGGCTCAAACCCTTTAACGTCGGCAATAATTTTTGCGCCTTCGTCAAGCATAGGATACCCTAAATTTACGTGATAAAGAACGCAATACTCTCCTGGAACGTACGCTTTATTCATAAGCGTATCTTCAACGCGAACGGTGTTAGAGTTTATTGCACTTGTAACTTTACGTTTAACAACTAAATTTTTGCCAAATAACGCACCGTCTACTATAATTGCTTCAACTAAAATTCCGTTTTCATCACACTCAACTTTAGTTACGCTTGATTTAAGTAAGTGGTATGTGCCGTGCATTTCGTAGCCTTCGTGTTCGCCTATATTATCAAGCCCACAAGTGTAAAGCATACCACCTTCAAAACGGTTTAAGAACGGCAACGTAGAATCAACGAAAGCGTTTTTTGATAAGAAAGAAATATTAGTTCCGTTATGATAAAGTTGCATAATATCTAAGCCCTTGCTTTCGTTAAGTAAAAAACGAATAACGCCGTTATTACAGTCGATAACGTTTAAGCCTGCTTCTTTACCAGACGTAATTTGGTATCTTGTTGCTGATGCTATTTGTTGAAAATTGTTAATTTTACCGTTCATAATTCACCTTTTAATAAAATTTTAATTTATAAGTTCGTATTCAAAAAACTGCGAGCGAAGTTTACTGCCTACCGTTACGCCCATAGGTAAAAGATATAAAGCAACGAAAACGTCACTTTCTTCACCTTTATCAACTTCGCGTAGATACGCGTACTCACCATCAATTTTAATTATTACGTAAAACTTTTCGCCCATGAAAAAATTTTACCATAAAACAATGCTTTTTGCAATAAATCTGTTGCAATTTTTACCCTTTTATTTTAAACTTAAATAGGTGATATTATGCAATTATTTGAAAAAACAGTATCTAGTGAAAATATTTTTAACGGCAAAGTTGTAAAACTTAAAAAAGACGTTGTTGAACTTCCTAACGGTGAAACTGCCGTGCGTGAAGTTATAACGCACTCTGGTGGGGCAAGCGTTATTGCTGAAGATGACGGATACATTTATTTTGTAAAGCAATTCCGTTACCCTTATAATAAAGTTTTACTTGAAATTCCTGCCGGCAAACTTAACGACGGTGAAAACCCTGAAACTTGCGCGCTTCGTGAACTTGAAGAAGAAACGGGGCTTAAAGCAAAAAGCGTTACGCTTTTACATAGCATTTATCCTACGCCTGCATACACAAGCGAAATTACCTATATATATTTAGCAAACGAACTTGAAAAAGGCAGCGCGCATCTTGACGACGACGAGTTTTTAAACGTTGAAAAAATTTCAGTTGATAAAGTAAAGCAAATGCTTATAAACGGTGAAATTCACGACGCAAAAACGATAGTTGCCCTTTACGCTTTCTTTAACAAAGCAAAAATTTAGCATTTTAGCATAAAAAAGCGTTAGTTTATAAAAAAATGCTTGACAAAGATTTTTTAAAGTGCTAAACTCAAAACAACTTAATAAAAAGGCTGTGACGAAGACGGTTCTATCAAGCGTTTTCACAGAGAGTTGGGGACGGTGAAATCCCAGCAAAAACTAATAGAAACTTATCACTTCCGAGCTGAAAGCCCAAACGGGGTAACCCAAGTAGACGCTTTCCGTGTTTGCTACGTTAGTGCATAGAAGTTGTTAGACTTCGAAGGTGGTAGATTATTCTACAATTTGAGTGGTACCGCGAGTATATTATATATGCCCGTCTCAAAGCAATTTGAGGCAGGCGTTTTTTATTGCATGGCACGCCTAATTAAGTTAAGGAGGTTTATTTATGGATACACCAAATACTTTAAATCAGTTATCAGAAATCGCTACAAGAATTAAAGAATTACGCGAAATTATGGGTTATTCGATTAAAGAAATGGCTGAAAAAACTAACGTTAGTGAAGAAACTTACGTTATTTATGAAAGTGGTAAAGACGATATTCCTTTTTCGTTTATTCATAAGTGCGCTTTAGAGTTTGGCGTTGAAATGACGGCTCTTTTAGGTGGTCGCTCTGCTAAACTTTCTACCTATACAGTAACAAGAAAAGGTAAAGGTCAAGAAACGGTTAACGACGACGGCATAAATATTGCTAACCTTGCGCCTAAATTTAAAGGTAAACTTGCCGAACCTTACTACGTTACTTACGAATATTCTAAATCGCAACAAGATAAGCCTATTCACTTAACTACGCACAGTGGTCAAGAATTCGACCTTGTTTTAAAAGGTAAACTTAAAGTTCAAGTTGGCGAACACACCGAAGTTTTAGAAGAAGGCGATAGCATTTACTATAATTCTTCTATCCCACACGGCATGATAGCAGTTGACGGTAAAGATTGCACTTTCGTTGCAGTAGTTTTAAGTGGCGAAAAGGTTGAAGAACCCGTTGTTAGAAAAAGCGTTATGGCCGCTAAAAAAAGTGAAACGCTTGTTTGCGAAAAATTCCTTGACGTTAAAGAAACTGAGGACGGTAGGCTTCAATCAATTAACTTTAAAAACACCGAAACTTTCAACTTTGGTTTTGATATAGTTGATAAAATTGCCGATAAATACCCAGATAAACTTGCTATGCTTCACCTTGATAAAAATAAAACGGAACGCCGTTTTACTTTCAAAGATATTAAGCGTGGCTCTAACCAAGTGGCAAACTACTTCACTTCGCTTGGCGTTAAAAAAGGCGACAAAGTTATGCTTGTTTTAAAACGTCACTACGAATTCTGGCTTTGTATGGTAGCGCTTCATAAACTTGGTGCAGTGGCAATTCCTGCAACTAACCAACTTAAAGAACACGATTTTGAATACCGTTACAACGCTACTGGCGTTAAAGCAATAGTTTGTACTGCCGACGGCGATACTTACACTTACGCTGAAAGCGCCGCTAAAAAATGCCCTCAAGTTGAAAAACTTATAATGGTTGGTGGGGCTAAATACGGTTGGCTTGATTTTAATAAAGAATATAAATTATTCTCACGCAAATACGAGCGCCCTGAAGATTGTTCGGCTGGCGACGACCTTGCGCTTATGTTCTTTACGTCAGGCACAACGGGTAACCCTAAAATGGCGGCTCATAAACACACTTACGCATTAGGCCACTACGTTACTGCTAAATACTGGCATTGTTGTGAACGTGACGGTTTACACCTTACAATTTCTGATACTGGTTGGGGTAAATCGCTTTGGGGTAAACTTTACGGTCAATGGCTTTGCGAAGGCGCTGTTTTCGTTTACGACTTTGATAAGTTTGATGAAAACGACCTTCTTCCTATGTTTAGTAAGTAGAATATTACTACTTTCTGCGCTCCACCTACTATGCTTAGAATGCTTATTCGTGGCGACCTTAGTAAGTTCGACCTTTCTTCAATCCACCATATGACTACGGCTGGCGAAGCCCTTAACCCTGAAGTATTTAATCAGTTTAAAGCGGCAACTGGGCTTGAAATTATGGAAGGCTTTGGTCAAACTGAAACAACGCTTGCTATTGCTAACCTTTACGGCACTACGCCTAAAATAGGCGCTATGGGTAAGGCTAACCCTCAATACGACGTTGACGTTGTTGACCAAGACGGTAAAAGCGTACCTGCTGGTGAAGTTGGCGAAATTGTTATTCACACAGATAAAGCCGTTCCTTGTGGCTTATTTAAAGAATATTACCGTGACGCTGAAAGAACAAGTGAGGCATGGCACGACGGGTTATATCATACCGGCGATACTGCTTGGCGTGACGAAGACGGCTACTTCTGGTACGTTGGCCGCGTTGACGACGTAATTAAATCATCTGGCTACCGTATCGGACCTTTCGAAATTGAATCGGTAATTATGGAACTTCCTTACGTATTAGAATGTGGCGTTTCTGCCGTTCCTGATGAAGTTCGTGGCCAAGTTGTTAAAGCAAGCATTGTTTTAACTAAAGGCACAGTACCTAATGAAGAACTTAAAAAAGAAATTCAACAATACGTTAAAGACCATACTGCCCCTTATAAATACCCACGCGTAGTTGTGTTTAGAGATGAACTTCCTAAAACAATAAGTGGCAAAATTCAAAGAAACAAACTTTAAAAATATAAAAAGACGCGACTATTCGCGTCTTTTTGGTTTTTTAATAAAGTTTTTAAACAAGTTGGGCAACGTTTAATTAGATATCGTTTGTTGTTAAAGTGTTGAAACTTTAAAGTAAACAACGTTATTCGATACTTATAATTTCTTTAGCCCAGTCTACGTCAACTATATAGTTGTTTAACGCACCTTCTATATCGGTAGCGAAGAAACTTTTAATATAGTCGTAATTGTCGGCAGAAAGTTCTTTTTTTATATAATAAGTTGCGTCAAACTCTATCATATTTTTATCGCCGTCAACGAAAAAGTACCCTCTTGTTGCTTTAGCATTTTCGTCAAGTGCGTTAATTGAATTAACGTCTAACGCTTTGTAAATTTCTATAACCCTATCGTCTAAATTAGCGTTTAAAATTATAACTTTTTCACGAAAATCAGTTGGATTTGACGCAACGCGTAAGGTGTAGCCTTCGTAAGCGTTAGGGTACTTATCTTTCATTACGTTAAAAGTGTTTATAATTTTGTATAAATCGTCTGGAGGAACGCCGTAAACCATAAACTTTTTGTCTGGGTCGTGATAAAGTAAAGGGTAAATAGTTTTTAGTTTAGCACCACATTTTGGACAAGTAATTTTATATAAAGTATCGTCAATTAACTTTTGTTTAAGTTCAGGATTTTGGCGCGCGTTTATAGACCCGTAAGATATAAATTCAACGGGCTCATTACACACGTTACAATTAAATTTTATAACTTTTTGTTTTGACATAATACTTATTTAATCGCACTATTAGTCGACTTTTGTTTACTTAATATCCAAGAAAGCGTATTTTCGTTACACGCTAAATCCCAACAATTATGCCCTACGTTTTCGTATCTTGTATAGGTTACGTCTTTACCGTAATATCTAAGCGCTTCAACCATTTCGTCAGAATTTTTAACTGAAATAGCCCCGTCTTTTTCGCCGTGAAAAACCCAAATAGGCATATTTAAAGTGTTTGCAAGCCATGCGTAACCTATGCCACACATAGGCACTATTGCGGCAAATAATTCAGGTGCGCTAAACGCAGTATGCCAAGTGGCGCAACCACCCATACTAACGCCCGTAAGATACACTTTATTTTCGTTAATATCATACTTTTTAATAGCGTTTTTAATAAACGAAATTAACGTTTCTTGCTTTGCTCCCCAAAAGGTTGATACGGGTATTTGTGGAACTAAATACACAAACTCACAGTTTGTTTTATCAAAAATTTTATTAAACCCGTGCCTATCTGCGATAGCCAAACCTTCACCGTTATCGCGTTCGCCCGAACCGTGCAAAAACACTATAAGTGGCATACCTTTTTTAAAGTTTTCAGGTAGATATTCAACGTAAGGTAAGCCTAATTCTAAATTAGAAATTTCAGTTCTTAACATAATTTTACTTCTTTTTCTTTTTTTCTTCTGCGCGTTTATCGTTAATAATTTTCATATGTTCAGCGTCAATTAAAGTAACGTTATTTTCTTTAGCCCAAGCAACGCAACCTTTTAAAACAAGTGGTAAAAATACCCTTGGAACGCCTAAAACTGTTTTTAAAGCATCGTCGGTAAACTTAACTTTATCGTCAACACGGTCAGCAGCATAACGCACTGATTCAAGCGACGCTTGACGCATTTGTAAAAGTTCAGCACGCATATTAGTTTTTCTATGATACCAGAAGTTTTTGCTATCACGATAACCGTAGTCTACTGGAAGTGGAGGGAAATCGCTAGCCTTAACACCACGAATAATAGCGTCGCTATACTTCTTTTTCATTAAAATTTTGTCAATTTTTAAAATAAAGTGAGCACCAAACTTACTTGTAATACCGTTAAAGTCGTGGTACGGTGGTTCGTAACCGTTAAGTTCGCCGGCAACGTCTTTATCAGCGCCGTCAAGCTCTCTAACCCACGTACATTCAATAACTTCAATAGCGTCTGTAAGTACCATAGGTCTAACTTCGCCAGTTTGTTCTTCAATTAAACTTTTTTCAAGTTTAAATTTACATCTTGGCATTTTTTCGCTAGGTTTATCACCCGGCCAAGAAAGTTTAACAGCCTCTTTAAAAGTGCTTTTCTTATCGTCAATGAAACTAATAGCGCACTTGCCGTTTCTTAAAATGTTTTGAGCCGTGTTAGACGAGTTACGGCAAGAAAGTAACATTGCGTAAAAATCTTTACCTGCAACGTAATACGGTTGCACTAACGAATACGGACCTAACGTGGTTGTTCCGTCTTCACAAAGCGTGCTAATAATTACCGTTGGCATAGGAAAAAATAACGACGTTTGGTAAAAATTGTCAACAATTCTTAAATCTTCAAAACTACTCACAATACACCCCTTAAAATATATTTACTATATTTTAGCACTTTTAAAATACGTTTTCAACCCTAAAAGCATTTTTTATTACTTTATTGCGTTTTGTTGACATTTTTTTAAACCCCGTATATACTTATATACGATAAATCTTATAAAAAAGGTAATTATGAACACTTTACAAACTAACCCCCCTAAACAAATAGCAAGTTTTTCTGTCGATCACGACTTTATTAAAGAAGGCATTTACGTTTCACGTATTGACGGTGACGTTACCACCTACGATTTACGCACGCGTATTCCTAACGGTGGCGATTATTTAGACGACGTTACTATGCACTCGGTTGAACATATGCTTACTACTTTTTTAAGAAGTTCGGCTATTAGTGATAGCATTATTTATTTTGGCCCTATGGGTTGTAGAACGGGGTTTTACCTGTTAGTTAGAAATGCAGATAACAACGTTGTTTTAAGCGAACTTAAACTTGCACTTAAAAACACTATAGAGTATCAAGGTGAAATTTTTGGTGGAACGCGTAAAGAGTGTGGCAATTATAAATGCTTGTCGCTTGAAAGCGCTAAAAAAGAATGCGAGCGTTACTTAAATATACTAAATAACAAAACTATAACCTTTAAATATTAAAATAAAGCCTATGGCTATTTGCCATAGGCTTTTTATTTTACGTTATGTTTTTAATAAGTAAGTACTTTATTTTTTTCTATCTATTATTATATATATTAAAGAAATTACTATTAGCGCTACACCTATAAGCACGGCACAGCTTGCAAAAAATTCGATAGGTAAAATTGTTATAATTTGGTCGGTATACGGGTTGAAAATCCAGTTGCTTTTACCTGGGAAGAATATATAATGAAACACGTCGAAAGCCGTTTCAAAATCAATAAGCGCAAAAACGCCTATTACTAATGGCAACAACACGTTAATCACGCCCGAATAAAAATACGCCGACCTATTTTTAAACTTTACAAAAGTAATTACGCCTTTTTTGTTTAACACGTTAAGCACAACAACCACTATTGCCGACGCTACTAGCACCCCCGCGTTTAAATTAAACAGTACTTTTACGTCTTTAAAATGCTGTGCTCCAGTGCTTGAATATTTAAGAGCGCCAGTTTTGAACTCTGCCCACGGCAAAGTTAAATAGTTTAGCATATCGTTATACGCCGTAATTATTACGTTTTTAGTAAAACCAGTACTTTCAACAAGGTCTAACCCGTCTATTTGCATAAAATAGAAAAACCTGCAATAAATAGGTAGCGAAATTGAAAAAGTTATAGCCAAACACGTAAGCGCTATTACGTAAACAATCGTTAATATTTTGTTCTTCATTAGTTTACTTTTCAATTACTACCGTTGCAACACACGGGAAGTGGTCAGACGCGTTTTCATCAACACGGTCAAAACTTATAGGTTTTAAACCTTTAGATACAAAAATATAGTCAATTTGCACTTCTTCGTTAAAAGTAGAAAAAGTTTTTTTAGTAAAGTTAACTGCTTTAGAAACGCTTGTCATTCTATCGTAAATAGGGGCTAAAATAGGCGCGTCAGGTTCAACGTTAAAGTCACCCATTAAAACGTATTCGTTAGTTTCAGCGTCAATTAAACTTGTAATTTTGCTAACCATACGTTCTTGCTCTAACAAATTTAAGCCAAAGTGAGTAACGTACACGCTTATAGGCGTACCGTTAAAGTTAATAACTTGGCGTAATAAAACCCTATCTTCGTAATATTCGTTTTCGCCTTCGCGTCGTTCATCACCTATAGGAGTTAACACTTTATACGCATCAAACTTTGTAACTTCATACTTTGATAAAAAAGCGTTACCAAACGAATTTACACCAAAATGAAGCGACTCGCCAAAGGTATGGCAATTATAACCACATTTACCAGCTAAAACTTCAGGCTGTTTATTAAGTAAGCCAGCCCCTTCGTTGTAAACTTCATTTAAACCAACTATATCAGCGTCAATTTCTTTAATAATTCTAGCAGTATTATCAAGATTGATATTAAGCCAGTCGCGTTTAAATTCGGGGTTTTTAGCGTCAGTAAAATCAACGCCGTGACAAATATTATAAGTTAAAATTTTAAGTTTTGATTGCATTTACAGCCCTCTTTTATTTATAATACCAAAATTATACCACACTATTCGCGCGTTTTCAACGGTTTTTTTATTTTTGATGCAATAAAAAACCCACTAACGTAGTTAGCAGGTTTTACAACTAATCTTCTTTAGTAAGTCTCTTTTTTTGCCAAGTTATTTTACCACATTTATCACAATTCATAAGTCTTGTTCTGTTTACGTGTGGCGCAAAGAAAACTTTGCTATACTTAGGAACAGTTTTGTTTCCACAATTTTCACATTCGTAATAGCCAGCCTTTTGCTCTATCAATAAAGCAAACGGAGTAGCAATTAAAAGTGGTAACAAACTACCTAATATAATTACAACGCCAAGCCATTCTTCCATAGGAATAGCTAATACGCACACCGTTGCGATAATAAACGGTATAATGCAACATATACCCATTACTATTTCTGTGCGAAGTAATCGTTTATCACCTTCTTGTTTTTGTTTTACCATTTCTACTAAATTGTTTTCTAATTCTTTGTTGTAGTTTTCCACACTTACAACCTCCCCTGTTAATAAATCGATTACGGTAATTTTTAAAATAGCGCACAAGTCTAACATGATAGATGAATCTGGCATTGATTTACCCGTTTCCCATTTAGAAACGGCCCTATCGGTAATACCAAGTTTTTCTGCAAGTTGAATTTGTGTTAAATTAACACTTTTTCTGCGCTCTGCAATAAATTTGCCTATTTTAACTTGTTCCATATCTGCCTCCTTCAATTATAGTATATACGTAACCACTTAAAATCACAACATACCGTTGGTTGAGTTAGGGGATTTACACCATTAGTTGATAAATTTATAGGTTAATGCTTTAATTAAAAGCAAGGCGAAGTATCTCGCCTTGCTTTTAATTAGTTTTTGCTTGCTAAAATTTTATTAGCCTCTTCTACTGAAATTTCCTTCATAGTTTCACCACAGCATTTAATACCACAGTTTGGGCAAGTGCAGTCAACTAACACTTTAACCATAGCGCCACATTTTTCACAAATAACAATTTTTTCCATAATGTCCTCCTTGTTAATTAAATCTTTTAAAAAGGCTACTTACTTCATCTATAGCCTCTTAATTACCTTTTTCTAAATCATTACTTACACAAGTGTATACGTGATTTTCTAATATACATGACGATAAACTTTTTATAGAACTTTTTACTGCCGAAAGTTGAATTAAAACGTCGTTACAATACGCGTCGTTTTCAACCATTTTACTAATTCCTTTAATTTGGCCACTAATTCTATTA